>CACYKP010000055.1:0-18217 GCA_902775025.1 uncultured bacterium
TGGATTATTCGGGGTGTCGGCAGAGTAACGTCTGACCGACACCTTACGGGCTTACGCCCTACCGAAAATCCGCCAAGAGTTTCTTTCTCCACTTTCTTTACGGCTAAAGAAAGTGGCTATAAAATAAGATAACAAAATTACACTAATTTTATAAAAAATAATAAATTTTTTGCATCAAAATACATATTTTGATGCATTTATACTATATACCTTGCTGATTGTATCTTTCTTCATCATAAGCGATAATCTCTGACATTGATTGCCAATTGTCATAAATTTCCTCAGGACGGAAGTAAATGTTAATCTCTCTTTCAGCACTAGCTAATGAATCTGACGCATGAACAATATTGTATTCCATTATCTGACCAAAATCAGCACGAATAGTACCGACATCAGCATTTAAAGGATTGGTTGCACCCACTGTGTGTCTAACACTCTCTACTGCATTGTATCCTTCTATAACCATTGCTACAATCGGCGCACTTGTTATGTAATAAATAAGTCTGTTATAAAAAGATTTACCCTTATGCTCTTCATAATGTTTTGCGGCAAGTTCGGGAGTAACTTGAAGAAGCTTCATTGCTACAATCTTAAACCCTTTGTCTTCAAATCGTTGTATTACTCTGCCGATTAAACCTCTTTTTACTCCGTCAGGCTTAATTGCAACAAATGTTCTCTCTTCTGATGCCATAATCTCTCCTTTTTATTAAATTCCTCACCATGTCCATTAGAGCATAAATCTTAATAAATGTAAATATATAAAGACTATTTGCAACTTTTTATAAGCTTTATTGCTATATCTATTGCTTCATTTTGTATTTGTTTATTTTCCCAAAAATCTTCTTGAGTAACATAAGGTTTAACAATCTTTCTTGCCCAAGAACCAATTGCAATTCCCCAATAGTTAATCCCACACATTTTAGCAAGCTCTGCTGTTTTAGAATTAGTCCCTCCTGAAAGCATAATATGCACAGGGAGTTCTGCGTTTTGTATAACCTCAGCCATAGCAACCGCTTGAAGCGTTGTTTTGTAATCGTCGCTTCCTCCGCTCATCGGAACCCCGTCTGCTTGCACAATTGTTGTATATGGTTCTCTTGTTGATATCATTTCTTTTATACGCTCTAAAACTTCTTTGTTTCCGAAGTTTTCTCTGTCAATGCAGATTGAAGCAAACTTTGGCTTACATTCATTTATAACTTGCCACTTTTTTGCTAAATCTTCTTTGTCATGCCCCATAATATGAAGTTCTAGAAACTCAACTCCGTTTTGAACCATATAAGGAAGAATCTCTTTATAATTAACATCTTTTTCTTCTGTCGTAATTGCACCGGTCGGGCATTTTTTTTGACAAATTCCACATCCGATGCATTTCTTTTCATCAATTATAATAGATGAATATATTGCATCGTTCGGGCAATTTCTAAAACAATTTGCACACTTTATACATTTTGTAGAGTTAATTTTTGCTTTTGTAATATGTTTATCGCCTTTTATTCCGATACTGACACAGTATAGAAGGTCGTTTATCCCTGCAAGTTTTGCACCTTCTTTAGCTGCGGCTAAAATCTCTTTTCTTGCAGACAAATCAAAAAGTTTACATCCTGCAAGAGCGTAAACATAAACAAGTCTTTTTACGCTTTCAGTATCTTCATTCCCTGCTCCGCAAACAAGCTTAAACATCTAAAAACCTATAGCATCATTAAATATTTTTTTATGAGAAGTATTTTTACCGATACTTTCAGTTGAAGGTTGTATTTCCTGAGTTTCAATAACTTGTCCGGGGCGTTGAAGCAAGTTATTTTGCTGAAGCGTTTTATCTACGTTATTAAAAGATTTTAAACTATCTAATTTGTTTTGTAATTCTTCATTTTCGTTGTTTAAAATAACTGTTTGACGGCTCAAATCATTAAGCTTGATTTCGCAAGATATAACAAAATAATAGCTGATAACAACTACTGCAACTAATATACTTAAAATTATGCAAAGAGATTTATTAATTCTTTTAATTGCCATATCTTTTACAAGATTCTCCTTTGGAAAGTACCCTTCTATTATACTATTATCGACAAGTTTTTGCACGGATTTGTCAACAAAAGCTTTGCGAACGGTATTTTCTTCATAAACGTATTTCTGCTTAGGTTCGCTTACAAATCTCTTGATAAAGCTGTCTAAACCATTTCTATTATTGTTATTGGTATTTACCTTTACTCCCGCAACCAAAAGTAAATCTCCTCACTCCCAAAACAAAATACTAATACTTTTGCAAAATGCAAAATGCTTAATATTATTCAACTATATTTATAACCCTTCCGCCTACACCCATAAGCCTTGAAAAGTTCAATGCTACTGCTTAACCCCTAATGCATCTTGCTATTCTTAGCTTAGCACTCCTTGATGGCGGATTTTCTTTTAGTTCAATCTCCCCCGCTTGAATAGGCTTTTTATTCACAAGCTCTATTTTAGGCGGTTCGCAGGTGCAAATTATGTTATTACATCTGCATTTTTGGCTTTCTCTCTTGAAGAATTGTTTAACTATCCTATCCTCTAAAGAATGAAAACTTATGACACTAATTATACCATTAACATCAATTAATGTTAATATATCGCTTAACACTTGCTTAACATTTTTTAACTCATTGTTAACTTCTATCCTAACAGCCTGAAACACTCTTGTAGCAGGGTGTATATTAGACTTAATATGAGGAGTCGCTTGCAGGATAATATCAGCAAGTTCTTTTGTTGTTTCAATCGCTTTTCGCCTTCGAGTTTCCACAATCGCACGCGCAATCCGTTTTGAAAATCTTTCTTCTCCATACTCGCTGAAAATCCTTATTAAATCGTCCTCTTTATCTCATATCAAGCGGGGCATCCTTAGAGAAGGAAAAACCTCTTTCCTGCTTTGTCAGCTGATGATAAGAGGCTCCCAAGTCAAGAATTACACCACCTGTAATCTTCTCTATACCAAGCTTTGAAAGTTCTGATTTTATATTAGTATAAGATGATTTAATAATTGTTAAGTTTTTGTAACCTTTTAATCTCTCTTTAGAGTGTGCAATAGCTTCGTCATCAATATCAAAAGCAATAAGCCTCCCGTTTGGCTGAATGCGTTTTAAAATAAGCTCGCTGTGACCACCGCCTCCAAGAGTACAGTCAACATAAATTTTGCCATCCTGACAGTCAAGTGCGTCAACGGCTTCATTTAGCATAACTGTATAATGTTTAAAATCATCCATAGATTAATTTTAGCATAAAGGGGTAAATGTTAAAAAATTAATTAAAATACTCTCTGATAATTCTTTCTATTTTCTTTGAAGACATTCCATCACCATAAGGATTTTGAGCTTTTAATCTTGTTGCATCTTTGGTTGAAGATAATATTTTTTCACTTTCGCTAACAATTTTGTCATAATCTGCACCAACTAGCATTGAAACTCCTGCTTCAATCCCTTCTTTGCGTTCGGTTTCGTATCTCATAACAAGTGTCGGGCAAGCAAATGAGGGTGCTTCTTCTTGAATTCCTCCTGAATCTGTCAGAATAAGTTTTGCATGCTTCATCAAATATACTAAATACGGATAATCCAGTGGTGTAAGCAAGTGAATATTCTTAAATCCGCCTAATCTTGTATGAATCTTATCGTGAACATTCGGATTAGGATGAACCGGAATTACAAAAGTATGGTCAGAATATTTTTCAGCTAAATAAGATATCGCATCGATAATTCTGTCTATTCTTTCTCCGTGGTTCTCTCTTCTATGAGCTGTAATCAACACAAGTTTAT
This sequence comes from uncultured bacterium, assembly GCA_902775025.1. GTDB lineage: Bacteria > Cyanobacteriota > Vampirovibrionia > Gastranaerophilales > Gastranaerophilaceae > CAG-196. The sequence continues at coordinate 3,780 of CACYKP010000055.1, forward strand.
CATCAATCGGAATATTTTTTTCTTCATAAAACCGTCTTGACTGCTCAACTACTTCATTTGACAAGCAGAAAAGAGCGTCTATGACCGTATTTCCTACAACATAGATTTTATTTTTATCAATATTCTCTTTTAATAAAGCTTTTTTATTGACTTCTGTAGGTGCAAAATGCAAATCCGCAACCCTTGAAGTCATCTGACGCATAACTTCCTCAGGAAACGGTTCAAAAATATCATAGGAACGAAGCCCTGCTTCAACGTGGAAGATAGGAATTTTGTGATAAAAACTCGTTAAAGCTCCGCACAAAACTGTCATTGTATCACCTTGAACGATTGTTGCATCAATTTTTTCTTTGGTATAAACTTCGTCTAAAGAAGTTAAAATTCTTGACTGCACAGATGAAAGAGATTGATTTTCTCTCATACAATCAAGATTATAATCAGCCTTCAAACCAAAATATGCAAGAGTTTGGTTTGACAATTCTTTTTGCTGTTCCGTGTTAATAATTATTGCATTATAAATATCCGGATACTTTCTAAGTTCAAGTATCACAGGTGCAAGTTTAATAATCTCGGGACGAGTCCCGAATACAAAAGCTACGTTCTTCATATTTTGTATTATACAATAAACAAAAAATAAAAATTAAGGTCAAAGATGTCTTTGACCTCGTAATCATATTATTTATAACAATTCCTTCAAATAATTCGGAAGAGCAAATCTTGCATTGTGGTATTCTTTGTTATAGATTTTGCAAGTTTTTGTGATTGCTTCACCACGTCTTTCATCATAATAAGAAAGCGGTTTAACCTCTTCTGAACAGAATGCCCAAGCCCAATATCCTCCGGGGTATGTCGGAATATTAGAAGTATATGTTGAAACAATCGGGAATACACGTTTTAATTGTGTGTACATCTTTTTAATTTCTTCTTTGTTTGTAAAAGGTGATTCAGACTGTGCAACCATAATACCGCCTTTTTTCATTGAACGTTTTACGTTTGTATAAAATTCATCCGTAAACAAACCTTCTCCTGGGCCCATAGGATCAGTTGAATCAATAAGAACAATATCAAACATATTTTCTTTATCTTTAATATACTCAATAGCATCTTCAACTAATATTTCGCACTTTGGATTATCAAGCTCGCAAGCAATAGTCGGAAGGTATTTTTTGCAGGCATCAATAACCATGCCGTCAATCTCGCATAAAACAACTTTTTCAACGGTATCGTGTTTTAGGACTTCTCTAACCGTTCCTCCGTCCCCACCGCCTATTACAAGAACTGTCTTTGGACAAGGATGCTGCATCATAGGAATATGTGCTATCATCTCGTGATAATGGAATTCATCCCCTTCGGTTGTCATCATTAAATCATCGAGAGTTAAAACTCTGCCTAACTTTGAATCCGTGTCAAAAATTTCTACTTTTTGAAATTTTGATTGCTCTGAAAATAAAATATCTTTTGTCTTAATTGCAATTCCATATCCCCCCGGGGTTATCTCTTTATAAATATTTTGTTCTTTATCTACACCTTGTAAAACTACTGTCTGTGTCATTTTATATCCTTTCGTTTTGTCGGGTTAGTAAACCCGACCTACTTAATGCGTTATATCATTTTCAACTTTCCATTTTCAATTTTCCACTTAAAATATGTATATGCAGGTGAAAAACCTCCTGTCCGGCTTCTTTACCTGTATTAATTAATGTTTTATATGATTTTATTCCTTGTTGTTTTGTAACTTCTTTGACAGTCATCATCAATTTGCCTAATAATACTTCATCATCTAGCTCATTCAATGATTCAACGTGAAGTCTTGGCACAACAAGAAGGTGAATATCAGCTTTTGGATTAATGTCTTTGAATACAACTGCGTATTCGTTTTCATAAACAAATTCCGTTCCAAATTCACCATTTATAATCTTACAAAAAATGCAATTATCCATATCATTTACCCCTATTGTTTCTTGTAATTAGTCAAAATCAAATCTTTAAGTGTACTGTTATTAAGTTTCAAAGCTCTTTGCAATGCTTCATCATCGACATTAGCACCTGCTTTTATGAGGAGATTTGAAATATCATCACTCTTTTTGGAAAGAGCTAAAGCCAAAAGGCTCTTTCCTGCACTCATATCGTTGACTTTTGCGCCATGTTTTAAAAGAACTTTTACGGTAGCTAAATCTTTGTTTGATATTGCAATCGCCATTAACGATTTTCCGTTAACCTCTTGGTTTGGATCGACTCCGGCTGCAAGTAGTTTATCAACAATATCAGCTTTTTTAAGCTTTATTGCCCAATATACAGCAGGCAGCTTTAAAATTGTAGTATTAGGATCATACCCTGATGCTATAAATAAGCTTACTGCATCCTTATCACCATTCTTAACTGCTTTTAAAATACCTGTTGCATCATAATTATATTTCTTTTGTAAAATTTGTTTAATAATCTGTTCTTTCGGGGTTAAATCAGAATCTTTTGTTGCAGCAACAGCACCTAGCATAAATGCTGACATAAATAAAACCGCTAAAAATTTTTTCATACACTTCCCTCCTTAATGAATGTATTATAACATAATTAGTATTTAAAATCCGTAAAATTATAATTGTATGGTGGTAAATGTTGTAAATGTGTAACATTTAATTTTTGATGGGAATGATTATTTAATCCTCGTAAAATTCAATATTTATCTGGTCGTTTAGTTACAACCTACTTTTTTCGTATTCTCAAAATATCTGTTCTTTCTTCTCAAACCGTCTGTTATATTCATTACCTTTTTTCAGGACATTTGGTTGGAAGGGGTAAATTAATTTTATCGGTAAAAGTGCTAAATTTAGTAAAATATAGCGATTTTATGAGGTCGGAAATAGCTTGAGTTGAAATGTCCGAAATGTCCGGTTTTGGTAACACAAATGTCCGCTTTTTTGTACATTTTGTCCCAAAAATTGCACTCATAAGTGAGGTTGACTTTAGTCAACCTCACTTATTTTTAAGTTTTGTCGGGTTTTAACCCGACTTACAGACTACAAGCTAGTCATAATTACATATTTATAATCTCTGTAAATCTTTTATAACTAGGCAATAACTTTTTATCATCAAGCAAACGAGTAACGGTTGATAAATACTCCTCATAAACACTTTTATCTGTGCTTAATCCCATTTTTTCTGCCGAATTATAACATTTTGTCAGAATAACCTTTGCATTTTTTATTAATTCATTGCGTTCGTTTTGAGGTAGTGCATTACATATCTGCTCAAAATTCATTGCATCTAATATTGAATTAGACATATCTAAATAACTGTTTTTAGACATTATACTTTTATTAGTTCTAAAATAGTCAATTATGTTAATCTGATTATTCTCATAATCTATTAAAAGATTGTTCGGATTTATACTATCAGATTTAAAACCATTATCCGTAATGTATTTTGTTCTTTCGGCAAAACTGTCAAATGTTTCAGTTGGCATTTGAGAAATCTTTTTTATATCTTCAGCAAAATTGCGTGCTTGTTCTTTTGTAACATCTTTTCCCAAATATACTTCAGTCCAATTTTCTAAACCATGTTGAACACCATTTTGTTTTCTTAAAATAAAAATATTATCTTGAATTTTTCTGATTGCTTGACCGAAATTATATTTTGGTAATTCATTTAATTGCGGATATGTATTTGCATTTGGTTTTAAGACTTTTATTACATAATCATCAAATTTTGAATCAAAAAAACGATATACTTTTGAATACCCACCTTCACCAATAAGATTTTTGTCAGAGATACTTTCCATTACTTTTTGAATTATGCCGGAATTAATTTCCCTACCACAAAAATTTACATTTGTACTTCTTATTGGCAAATCTTTCGAGTTGCCTTTGTAGGGTAAATATATTTGATTTGTTGGATTTACATTTTTGATTGGGCAAATTGTAGTTATCATATTAATCCTATTTTTGTTATTAAATTGATTATACAATTTACTTTTTTAATATTGATGTTTTAGGAAGATGTGATGCATTAAAATTAGCCGTAAGAGCAGCATTTTCAATAGAACCCATGCTGAGCATTTGTTGTGCTATTACTTCTTTTCTTTCTTCAGGACTCATTTCTAAAAACTTTTTAGTCATTTCTATAGATTGTTTGTTACCAATCTTTTCACCTTTTTTTGTACCAAAACTAAAAGTATCACCCACTACAAATTTTAATTTGTCTTTTAATGTCATAATAGGTTTATCTTTTGCACCTTTAAAACCTAAATTGTAGTTGTTGTAATTTGTGTTTGTTGTAACATTTGTAATCATTGTTTTACTCCTTATATTTTATTGTACCATTATAATTTTTATTTTATTCAAAATGCCAAATTGGTTCTTTGACTGGGGGCGGATTTAATATTTCAGGACCGTTGTATTTCTTATAAAGTGCTTCGACTTTATCAGAGAATTTGTAACCTTGCATTTTCCTCGCAAACGTTTCTGCAATAAATTCAGCAGGATTTGTAGCTGCATAATTTGAAACTTCTCTTGCAATTGTCTGATTTTTAGATTCAAAGAATTCTAAAATAGGACTGTGCCAACTTTGTATTTGACCTTTATTATGCATAGCATCCCAATCACCTTTTTTAAGCGAAAAATCATGATGTTTGTTTTCAAAAGCTTTTCTATCATTTATACCCATTACAATATAATCTGATACACAATGTTGATTATGACCAAGTTCATGATATGTAATTTCATAGGGTAGAGCACATTTATCAACAACTAATGTAATAGATTTTCCTTCGTCCTTGAGCTTTTTAATTATTTTTTTCATTTCAAGTTTTTGCTCTTCTATAGTTTTTGAGCTTAGTTCTTTAATATTTAATTTAAGCTCTGGATATTTTTTTGATAAAAATTTCAAAACATTCATAGGATTTTTAAGAGGGCTATGGATTCCTTCTGAAAAAGTACAATAAAATTGCCACTTTTCTGTATAAGTAAGGTTGCCTGTTGTATATTTTTCTAATAATTTTTTAAATTCAGCTTCTGCTTTTATGTCAAAATATTCTGCTAATTCATCAGGCTTTTGTAACCATTTAAATATAGTTTTTAAATCTTTATCTAAACCATTTCTGATAAACATTAATCCATTAACATCTAGCGTCTTTCCGTTTTTTCTAATAGCAGCTGCAGCTTCTTCTGGATTTGAAACTACAAGCCATGGAGTTGCTTCTTTCGGCAAATAAGATTTTCCTTTCATTGCATTTGAGACATCAACAATGCTTCTGTTTATAAAATTGACAGCATCTACATTCCAACCATATTTACCTGCTTTGTATTCAATATTTAGAAAAGTTTTTCCATATTGTAATGCTTCTTCTAATGTTTTTGCTTCTTTAAAATCAATATGTTCAGGAAGTTGCTTGATATTAAAGAACTCCATAGCTTCTTTCCAGTCTTGGCTTAATTCATTTTTTACTGCATCAACAGCCTTTTTACCCTCACTTGGCTTTCGCATTAATGCATAAGTAACGCCGGCTAAAGCAAGTGCACCAATTACTCCTGTCGCAATCTTTGCTTCCTTAGATAATCCTTTTTCTTGTTTTACTTCAATAGTATTTTCTTTATCTGCTTTAAAATTGGGTTTTGTAAGATTTTTAAAATTAACTTTTTGATTATATGCCGTGATTGGAGAAACACTATTCATGCACAATTGTCCTATATTTTATCTACACATATTAGTAAAAACAAAATACAAGAAATAATTGCTTTTTTTTTGCTAATATTAAAAAATTGTTACAATTTGTGGGTTCGAATTACGCATTCTCAAAATGACTGTTCTTTCTTCTCAAACCGACTGTTCTTTTACAGTTAAATTCAAATGGAATCTAATAAATTATCCTGTTTATACGCATTCACTCCTAATTGGTCGCATCTTTCGTTATAAGGGTGTCCTGCGTGTCCTTTTACCCATTCAAATTTTGCATCATGTCCTTGCATAGCTTTTAAAAGCCTTTGCCAAAGCTCAATATTTTTAACATTCTTCCAATTCTTTTTAACCCAGCCGTCAATCCATTTTTGATTAAACGCATCGCAAACATATTTGCTATCTGATACTACAGTAACATCTGCAGGCTTTTTTAAAGCCTCAAACCCAACAATGACGGCAAGTAACTCCATTTGGTTATTTGTAACATACTTATATCCTGCGGAAAACTCTTTTTCGTGTTTATTCCCGTTAGAATCGACATAAACCAATATTGCTCCGTATCCTCCCTTACCGGGGTTTCCGCTGCATGCTCCGTCTGTATATAATGTTACTTTAACTTTTTCTGACATCTAGTTCCTAAGTTTTTGTCAGGTAGAACCTGACCTACAATTCTATTTTATCTGTTTTTATATTATTTATTAACCCATAAAAAAATCCCCCTGTATATAGGAGGATTTTTGTTTATTATAAAAATTTTCTTAAGCAGCTACACCTTGAATTTCAGAAATCAAATATTTAGCAACCCATTCAAAATCTTTGTTGCAGCTTGCAGCTTTTTTAAGATATTCAACAGATGCTTCGCCTATTCTGATAAGAGTCATTGCTGCAACACCTCTTTTGATACCTTTTACTGTTTGAAGTTGATTAACAAGTTCAGGAACAACATCAGAACCTTTATCAACTAATATATTTTCAATCTTGTTTTTTGTTGTGTTATCTGCATTCTCTAACTTATTTAAAATTTCTTCTACTGTAGACATTTCAATCTCCTTTTAATCTATTTCATCTTAGCAATTTTATTATAGACCAAATTTTTACAAAATCAGGATTTCTTTGCATAATCTTAATATCGATATAAAGATAAAAATTAAAATCGTGTTTAAATTATTGATTTCATTATTTTTTTTTGATAAAGTTGATATGTTAAAAAGGAAAAGAGGAGTATTTTTTATGGATTTAATGAAGGGAAAAAAAGGTATTATATTTGGTGTTTCTAACACTCACGGTATAGCTTACGGTATTGCAAAACAACTTCACGATGCAGGTGCTGAGATTGCATTTTCTTATGCAGGTGAAGCAATGGAAAAACGTGTAAGACCGATTGCTGAATCAATGAATGCAAAGGTTATTGTTAGCTGCGACGTTACTAAAGATGAAGAAGTTAAAGCAGTTTTTGAAGAAGTTGAAAAAGTTTATGGCAAGATTGACTTCGTTATACACGCAGTAGCATTTGCACCAAAAGAAGCTTTGATGGGAAGATTTATTGATACAACAAAAGATGCTTGGGATACCGCATTGGGTGTTAGTGCATACTCTTTGGTTACAGTTTCTAAATATGCTGAACCTATTATGAATGAAGGCGGTGCAATCCTTGCTCTTACATATCTTGGTTCAATTCTTTCTGTTCCAAGTTACAATGTAATGGGTGTAGCTAAGGCTGCATTAGAGTCAGCTATGAGATTCTTAGCAGTAGATTTAGGTCCTAAAGGAATTAGAGTTAACTGCTTATCGTCAGGTCCTGTTAAAACACTTGCTTCAATGGGTATTTCAGGATTCTCAAAAATGCTTAAAGCAGCAGTTATGCGCTCACCAATGAAAAGAAACGTAGCTTTGGAAGATGTCGGAAAAGCAGGTATGTACTTAGTATCAGACCTTTCAAGCGGAACTACCGGCGAAGTTATCTATTGTGATTGCGGATGCCATTCAGCTTACGGTTCAGCAGAAGAAATGGACACATTAGCAAACGCAGAATAATTTTATATCAAAAAGACCTGTGATACAGCGCAGGTCTTTTTATTTTTAGGGAGTTAAGATGAAACATTTTCTATCATTTTTATCAATATTACTTTTATTATTCGGATTAACACTCAAGGCAAAAGCAGTTGATTTTCAACAAGCAATCACAGACAAAAAACCTTCGATTGTTCTAATTTATGCAGATTGGGCAGATGATATTGATGCGGTATTGGGACAGTTTAGAGGTTTGGAAGCTGAATATGGTTCAAGATACAATTTTGTTGAACTGAATATTGCTTCACCGGAAGCTAAAATTTTTAATAAAACTTATCATATTTATCCTAATTTACCTTATGTTTTATTATTCAAAAACAAAGCAAAAACCACAAGAGCCGTTGCAAGAGATTGTATTTTGAATGGTGAATGCATTAAAGAGAAGTTAGACATATTTGTAAAATAACTTAAAAAAGGTGGAATTTAATTCCACCTTTTTTATAATGTTTATTTGTAATAATTTGCTTTAATACATACTACTCCGTTACAACCAAAAGCAATTGTTACGTGCTCACGGGGATTAATAGAAGAGATTTTTTGACCTTTTGCGTCAACAAGGTATCCAATTTCGTCGCCTGTTGCCTGAACAAGACCTATTGTACCTGATACAGCAGTTCTTGTAAAATCAATAGGTGCTTTAACTGTTTCAACTATCATATCACCTACGCTTCTTGCAGCACCGCCAAATTGACCTTGGAAGGTTTCACCAAGAGCAATACCTGTTCCTGATGCAATATTTTCTAATCCGTTACCTAAGCTTGAAATCATACCGCCTGTAGTTCTACCTACAATACCAAGCATTTGACCTGACCAAGTAAGCGGTGCGGTTACAATTCTTGATATGATATTAGGTGTATTTGATTTGCTTATATCAGCGTTAAGTATTTGTTTAGGTAATGTTGCTCTGTGTCCGCAATTTTCAATTTCCTGGAAAGCAAGCTTAAGAGCGCCTTTTTGGCAGCCAGAAGGTCTTACAACTTCTACGACTTTACCGTAAACATTTGAACCTACAGGGTACAAATGACCGTTAATTGTTACGTCTTCCATCGTTTTAGCTGCAAATCTTTGACCAACGTGAGAAGATTTAGCATTAATTTGGTCTTTGAATTTAAGTTTCAAAGTAGGAATTTGAACAAGTTGTTCTTCTTCTATGAAAGCTTTTTTATCAACAGGACAAGTCGGACAGTCGTTGTTTGCTGTAACAGGGTTCTTGTCTAAGCCTGCAGCAATACGGACATTTTGTAACATTGCGGCAATATCGGCACGAGTTGCTTCTGCAAACGGATTAATTCTGTTAGGATTTGGCGAATTATTTAATGCACCGTTATCTAAAGCTTTTGCAATAGGGATTATAGCCCAATCAGGAACTTGGCTTCCGTCTGAGTAGCGGGATAAAATTTCTTGAGCCTTGCATTTATCTAAATCAGCGCACGGAACTGCTTTAGACATAGCACAAAGAGCTTCTACACGGGTTACATTGTTATTTGGCAGAAATTTACCGTTCGGATAACCTTTTAACAAGTCATTATGTACCGCAACGGTGATAGCTGAGCTTGCCCAATGATTTGTCGGGACATCTGTAAATAATTTTTCGTTTTGACCTAAGTACATGTCTTTGTTAAAGCCTTTAACTAACATGGTTGCAAATTCTGCTCTGGAGATGTTTCTGTATGGTTTGTACATTCTGTCCGGATAACCTACAACAACATCATTCATAGCTAATTTATCTATTTCGCAAGCTGCCCAATGGCTAGACGGAACGTCAGGGAACATTTGCGACATGCCTGCTGCTGCACCGGTCATACCTTGAAGATTTGCAAACGGAGATAAATCAAAAGGAGCTAAAGTTTTTTTGATAGCTTGAATTGAATTGGCAGTTTGCATTTGAATAGGACAACCTGCGCCATCCATTTTTGCTTCATCTCTAACAATAGGTGCACCTGTGTGATAAGGTAAATCATTTAAACAAGGAATGTTTGAAGCTGCACCTGTAACTGAGCCGTCAGAAGCAATAGTTGAGCCCATAGTCATAGCATTAAGACCGTTATTGCGCGTAATAGTTGTACCGTCTAAACCATAACCTTGAGCAGAATAGATAGAGTCTTTGTTTGTTCCGACAAAGTTGTTTGTACCGTAAATTGCGTTAGGATAAGAGTAAACCTGACGCATGTCTTCTCGCAAAACTTTGCCTGTTGATGGGCATAATGCACAAGAAGGTGTCGGATCAGGTTCGCATTGTGGTGCTTCGTTGCAGCCACATGTTGGTTCTGGTATGTTGTCGCAAGGACAAGCATTTCCTGTTACAACAGGTAAATCATTGCAAGCGCAAGGTGTTTGAGTAACAATAGGCTTTTGCTCGCAAGGGCAGGCAGCTTGAACTGTATTAAAAGAGCACGTTGCTATACCAACGGCAATCGCAGCTGCCACAGTAAGTTTTCTAATTGTCATTTTGACCTCCTTTTACTTAAGTAAACATAAGGATTTATTTTATGGGTTTTTAACCCTATGTACTTTTCTTTAACTTCTTGATTATGTATTTTAAAAAAAGTTAAAACATTACCGAAAAGGGCAGTCTAATAGAGTAACAATCTAACTCATACAAATATATGATTTTCTGACTTTTTGCTACATTAAATGAACGATTTTTATAAGTTTCAAATATTAAAAAATGTAAAGATATAATATAATACTATTAGTATAATTGACTTTTAGTAATATCCCATTAAAAAAAACATGGAAACATAATACAAACGGGTGAAAATCACACCTGAACCCTCTGGTCAAGAAAAGGGGGTAAGAACATAAAAGGAGAATACCGCTATGGGTATGGCAGCATCACAGGCAAGATATTTAGCACTTGTCGCAAGAAAATCAAATTGTGAATACGAAGGACAGCAGATTAACCAATCGAGGTTAAATTTGGCAAACAAATCTGCAAATTTGTTCAACCAAATGCTTGGGTTGAATGTTCCTATTCCTCCTACTAAACAAGATTTTATGAAGCTTCAATATGTATATGTGGATGGTGCTACTGAACATACAATAACCGGTTGGCATCAGTTATCATCATCTGATGCTGATGGATATAACTATGTTGTTGATAGTGAATATACAACAAAAATATATACGGGTTCTCAAAAGAAAAAGACTGATCCGCAAGTTCAATTCTCCGGTGCAGGTCCGTCTTCAAGTACATCTTATTCGGAGCAAGTCAGAAAAATACAAGAAGCATTAGAAAAAATTAAAACTTGTCAAGAGACTTATGATAAAAATGCTGCAGCGTATAATACAGCTCTAGCGCAAGCAAGTGTTTTGTCATACTATGTTGATAATAGTACTGACGAGTTAACAAGTGGTAGTGTAGTTCCAAATACCTCTGGAACTCAATATACAGTAACAACAAAAACAGGAGAAGTAAGAAACTATATATGTTATAACGAACTTACAGACAAATCGGTTGTTGAGACAGCTGTAAATACATTGAAAGAAAATGGAGCACTGGATAAAGATTTTTCTTTATCAAAAGTTTATTATGATGCTACAAGCGGAACAATGGTGTTTAAATCTGATTTAGATTCCGTACACAGCGGCTCAATAACAATATTATCTACATATTATCCTACTGCCGCAGGGCACTCTACTACGGCTAACGGTATATCAGAAACAGCTAACCATTTAAATACATTAAAAAACTCCATGTTGGAAGCACAACAAGCACTTGATAAATCAAAAGCTGAATATAGCGCTCTATCAGTCCCTACCTATGTTGGTAACTATGCATTAACGCCGATAAGTGAATTAACGGATAGTCAGCTTACTGCAATTACACAAATCATAAAGGACATGAAAGCTAATAATATTACAACTAATCTTACAAGATGTTTTGATACAACAAGCGGTGATTACAGTAACAGCACATACCAAGGCGGAATCTTTTATTATGAACAAGGTAATTCCACATACTTTGTAACTTATTATGATTTAGCAGATTCATTTACAAGTAGCGGCGGCATTATTGATAATCAAGCTAAACTTCCTGTTTATACAGTTTCTGATGTGGAAACAACTATTAAAAGTTCAGAAAAAGCTCTTCTTGAAACAGATAAAAACGGCAGATTTACGTCTGTAAGATTTGAAAACGACAGTGTTGTCTATAATCTTACGGTAACAGAAATTGAGGACAATGTTGCATACGAAGATGCAATGAATCAGTATGACTATAATAAAGCTTTATATGATAAAAGAGTTTCTGATATAAATGCACAAACATCTCTTATTCAAAGAGAAGACCAAGACCTAGAATTAAGGCTTAAGCAGCTTGATACAGAACAAAATGCTCTTGCAACTGAAATAGATGCGGTATCTAAGGTTGTTAAAGATAATATTGAAAAATCCTTCAAGACATTTGGAGGGTAGTAAGTAAATGGAAAATTAAAAATGGAAAATGGAAAATATCTATAAAATTAAATAATTTTCAATTTTACATTATGCATTTTCAATTAACTACAACAAATAAACAATTATAAAATAAGAAAGCAATTAAAAATGTCTTACAAAAATGATGGATACTTAGTAATAGCAAACAGATTCGGTTCGGCATCGTCAGATGCAAAGGCCATGCTTTATGAAACTTATGACAGATTAAGAGATTTATCTGTTGCCGGTTCCGGCAGCTCAGGTACCGGTTTCGAAGCAGCAGGAGGATTTTTATACCAGCTTGCAAGCTTGTTTGCACCATCAGCGTTTATGACAACTCTGGGTGGTACAACCGCAATGAATATTCCGGGAACTTCATACTGGAATAAATATACAGGCGGTACAGGCGGTTTAACCGGCACTTATTCATCATTTGGTGTAAACAGTCTTGGAAATTATTCAGGATTTCCCAGCGGTTTTGCTGCAAATTTTGGATACAGACCAAACGGAATAACAACCGGCGGTGCTTCAGCAATTGGAAATTTATTAACAGGTTTTGGCTCCTCAGACGGTCAAACAACAGGTTTTGCATCAGGAATAGGTAGCATTGCTGATATTGCAAGTACCGCAGCTTATGGCATAGGAACGGCTAACGGTTATGGTATAGGTGCAAGTAATTGGGTAATGCCTCTGGCAGGTATTGTATCCGGTTGGGGTGGTATAATGACGGCAGCTGCACCATATTTAGGAGAATTTGGTCTGCCGGCGGTTGTTATGGGTAACTTGATGCAAGGCACAACTTCTGCCGCACTTTCTGCTTATCAAGCAGTTTCAAGTAATATTGTTGCAAATGCCGATACTATTCTTTCCCAAAAAGTTGCAAATATTGAAACTGTTTGTAAAATGCTTGATACACAAAGTGATGTTGTAAGAAAAATGCTTAAAGACGATATTGAGTCTAAGAGCAAAGATATTCAAGATTTAGGTAGTTAGTAAACAATCGGGGGCGGTATAATACACCTCACCCCAACCCTCTTCTCAAGGAGAGGGAGAGTAATTATGCAAAAGAGAACTTTTATACGAACAATGTTAGATATATTTTTTGATAACGCTATTGTCAAAGCAATATCGTCATTTGTAAATTTTTGTAACGAACAACGCTATTTTAACCATCACGAGCTAAAGTTTTTAAAAAAGATGCCGATAAATAATATAGAACAAAAACAAACTTTAAATAGATTTTTGTTTACAGTGAATAAATGAATATTTTAACGGGTGAAAATACAAATGATAAAAACAAAATTTTATAAACAAATTAATAAAATCAATAAGTTTAATACAAACTTATTCGCTAATTCACCTATTCACTTATACACTTTAAAAGAATTGTTAACAAATGTAACAAATTCCTCCGAAAACAGGCAATTATCATTCCTTACATGTTTTATAATACATGTAGGCTTAGAATGCATAGGAGAAAATGCTTATGCGTGAAGAACTACAAGATAATATTAAAAGGTTAGTGAATTTCTTGAATTTTGCGCGTTCATTTTTCAAACGTAAAAATCCATTTAAGGAACTTGCCGTTAGTCTTATCACAAGCCTGAAGGAAATGATGACAATTCGTCAAAAGCTAAAAATGGCAAAGTATAGGGTTAGTTATCACCAACATCAGCTTCACAAAATGGAAAGCTTAATAGCTGAATCGAACGAACACACATTCCTAAAGGCTAAAAACTTGAACGAACTAAGATAAAGGAAACCTGTTATGGGATTAATTGCCTCAAGTTTTAGAATGATGTATCTTACTGCGTACCAAATGTCGCTGGAGTCAAAAATTCAATGGATTGCATCTGCAAAAATGGAATTGGTTGCCTCTTCTGACGAGATTATGGCTCTGGGTAATGATTTGGATCCTGAAAATCCTGCCGTTAAGCAAATGGAAGCCCGAAGAGATAAGTTGACGGTGTTGGAAAAGAAATTGGATTTGCAAATGCAGGAATACCAAAGCAGATTAAAAATGGTTGAAGCAGAGCTTGAATCAACTCGTGGTGCCGTAGATAAAGCAATCGAAAGATCATTTAGATTCCAAGTGTAGTAAAAAACTTTACGGAAGAATAAATTTTAACCTCCCGTGAGCAAACGTGGGCATGCGTTTGCTCACGGAGTTTTTTATTGTTTTTTGCTCTCTTCAGCCTACGCCCGTATCGAATTTTGCTTCACACTACACTTTCGTTCACTATATTCTGCTTACACAGAATTGTCGTTCACTTCGTTTCGTG
>CACYKP010000055.1:18222-33975 GCA_902775025.1 uncultured bacterium
ACACTTTCGTTCACTATATTCTGCTTACACAGAATTGTCGTTCACTTCGTTTCGTGTTACTTCGGCGTTATGTTCGCTAATGCTCTCTTCAGCCTACGCAAAATTCGACAATAAAAAGAGGTTGAATTGCTTCAACCTCATATATAAGTACATATCCCAATCAACAACAATTTAATTTTTATTTTTATAATAAGTTTAATGCTACTGTAGGCATTTGGTTTGCAGTTGACAGTAATGTTGCTGATGCTTGCTGCAAAATTTGTGCCTGTATATATGCAGATGACTCTGCTGCTACATCAGTATCTCTTATTGTCGATAATGATGAAGTTACGTTTTGTATTTGAATACTAAGAGCTTCGGCTGCTGAATCTAATTTGTTTTCCGCAGCTCCTAAAGCAGTATTACGTGAAGAAATCAAATCAATTACACTATCAATGGAAGTTAGTGTCTTTGCCGGTTTGTAATCTGCCTCTGTTTGAATTACATAATCATCGCCGGATTTTTTTAATCCAGAAAACGCTGCTGCTAAAGCTGCATAACCGGTTTCAGTATTCAAATCACTTACGGCAGTTCCGCCATTCGCAGATTTTACTATATCCATTAAACCAGCATCCGTTTTAAACAAACCATTAACAGTACTATTAGCGAAGATTGTTGAAGGTAGATTAATTTTATCATTATTGGTTCCGTTTAAACCCACCTGCAAGTCTACACCGTTTGGAAGCGAAGATGTTGAACCCATAAGGTTAATTCCATTAAACTCAGCGTTCTCTGCAATACGGGAAATCTCTTCCAACCTTGCTTGTATTTCTGATTTTATTGCTTTTAGAGAATCAATACCATAAGTTCCGTTTGCGGCTTGTTCGGTTAAATCTCTAATACGTCCAAGGTGAGTTGATATTATAGAATAGTTGTCTTCTGTGGTAGCAAGCATATCTTTTCCCATTGCAGTATTATCAGTTACAACATCCAAAGATGAAAGTTGTTTTACCCAATTTTTTGCAATTGAGTAGTTAGCTGCATTATCGCTTGCGTGATTAATTCTATAACCGGTAGTCATTCTTTCTATGGAAACATTCAGCGCATTTGTAGCTGAATTCAGATTCTGCTGAACAATCATTGACTCCATATTAGTTCTTATAACTACAGGCATATCCTAACCTTTCTTATTTAAACGCGATTGTTGAATTTAAAATCCCTAATAAACTTCTCTTTTATGATTTTTATGTATTAACAATTTCTCTATTTACGATTGTTTCTACTTTTTTAAAACCACATCTCTTAAATGATGTTATATATACATCACATATCCTTGTATAGACATATTATAGAATAACTCTATAAATATTACACCATGTATTTTCTATTTCTTTACAAATATTTACATACGTGTTATATACCCATGATTTAATAAATATCTTATTTATAGGACTCATGTGTTGAAATAATATATAAAGTTTTGTAACAATAATGCCTGCATTGAGCAATTTTTAATAAAAAAATACTTTATATATATACGGATATTAATAAGAAACACATAACACAACCTTTCATACAACCTACACACTAACCTTCTACACATGAGGAATTATTACAAAAAATTCCGAACCCTAATCGATACGACTAGGGTTTTTTCTTGCGGATTTTGGCAAGAGTGAAGTGAGCTTATGCGAACGGAACTCGTCCGAGTGAGAAACCCGAAATGAACGGCAATTTTCCGCAAGGAAAATGAAGTAAATGTAGGTTTTCGAACAGCCAATAATCCAATGAACGGCAATTTTCCGCAAGGAAAATGAAGTAAATGTAGGTTTTCGAACAGCCAATAATCCAAGACAGCGTATTTTGGCAAGAGTGCGGAGTGTTGTTATAATCCGCTCATTGAGCAAACCGAAGGATCTTGAAGATACTTGTTCATAACATTATATAAAGGGTTGTTTTTTACCGCATCAAGCGAGGAAGTATCAATCGAATTTTGGCTATACTTTTGTGTCAAGTAGTATGCATCTGCGACTGATACAATCTCTTTTATTTGCGGTTTTGTAAAACCACAGGTTGTAGTGATGTTTTGCCCGTTTATTTGTATAGTCTCTTTGTAAATGCATTTGTTATTTTGCCAGCCGGACATGCTCTTCGTCGAAAAAGCTGTAATTCCGTTTGCATTTACTGTATCAGATTCGTGGTAAGCCGAAGAACAACTCCTTAGCGCATTAATGAATTTGTCATCACTTTGAGCTGATGTAGTTGTAATGCAAGTAATAATTAGAACTAATGATAAAAGAATAAATTTTTTCATATTTTAATTATTTAAAGCTGCTTGAAGTCTTGCTAATGCTCTTGCGAGTGCTGCTTGTGCTCTTTGGGCATCAAGTTCAGCAGCTTTTTCTGCCAAGCGAGCTTCTGCGCGTTCCTTAGCGGCCTTTGCCCTTGTTACATCAATATCGCAACTATCTTCGCAAACATCTGTTAATATTACGGCATTGTTATCTTTGAACTGAAATACTCCGCCCATAGTTGCAAAGTATTTGTAACTTTCGCCGACTTTTGCCTTTGTAACACCTATCTCCAATGAAGTTGTAATTGGAATATGGTCTTTTAAAATACCGATATATCCGTTTGTTGTATGAACCATGAGTTCATCAACTTCACCATCAAAAACTATTCTTTCGTGTGTTATTATTTTTAATTTCATATTAACCTCATAGAAGTTAACAAGAACCAAGCATATATATTACTAATATTCTTAGTACCTTATTGCCTTAGTGCCTTATTGCCTTATTCTAACGTTTTCGCTTTTTCAATAGCTTCTTCGATTGTGCCAACCATATAGAAAGCTTGTTCAGGAAGGTCATCGTGCTTACCTTCGATTATTTCTTTAAACCCTCTGATTGTATCTTCAAGTTTTACATATTTACCGGGGATACCTGAGAACTGTTCAGCAACGAAGAATGGCTGAGACAAGAATCTTTGAATTTTTCTTGCTCTGTTTACAACGAGTTTATCGTCGTCTGAAAGTTCGTCCATACCCAAAATTGCAATAATATCTTGAAGTTCGTTATATTTTTGAAGAATTTGAAGAACTTTTCTCGTCGTTTCATAGTGTTCTTCACCGATAATATTCGGATCTAAAACTCTTGAATTTGATGCAAGCGGATCAACAGCAGGATAAATACCTAATGATGCAATTTGTCTTGAAAGTACTGTTGAAGCATCTAAGTGTGAAAACGTAGTAGCCGGAGCAGGGTCTGTCAAGTCATCTGCAGGAACGTAGATTGCTTGAACTGATGTAATAGAACCGTCTTTAGTGGATGTAATACGTTCTTGAAGTTCACCCATCTCGGTTGCAAGTGTCGGCTGATAACCAACGGCAGATGGCATACGTCCCAAAAGTGCAGATACTTCAGAACCTGCTTGAGTAAATCTGAATATATTATCGATAAATAATAATACGTCTTGTTTAGAAAAATCACGGAAGTATTCCGCAGCAGTAAGAGCAGAAAGACCGACTCTCATTCTTGCTCCCGGCGGTTCATTCATCTGACCGTAAATAAGAGCAACTTTATCGATAACTCCTGATTCCTTCATTTCGTTCCATAAGTCGTTGCCTTCACGGGTTCTTTCACCTACACCGCCAAATACTGATACACCTGAGTGTTCAGATGCAATGTTGTGGATTAATTCCATAATAAGAACTGTTTTACCAACACCTGCACCGCCAAACAAACCGATTTTACCGCCTTTTTGATAAGGTTGAATAAGGTCGATTGCTTTGATACCTGTTTCTAATATTTCAACATCAGTATTTTGGTCAACAAGTTTTGGAGATTCTCTGTGAATCGGAAGATATGTATCAGTTTCAATCGGACCTGCATTATCAACAGGCTGACCTATTACATTAAGAATTCTTCCTAAGATTGGTTTTCCGACGGGAACTTTGATTGGTTCACCTGTATTAACAACCTTCATACCTCTTTTAAGACCGTCTGTTGATGACATTGCAACTGTTCTGACTCTGTTTGAACCGAGCATTTGCTGAACTTCAGCAACAAGAACTTTGCCGTCATCAAAAGTTATATTTAATGCGTTATATATTTCCGGTAATTCACCGCTTGCAAATTCGACGTCTATAACAGGACCGATAATCTGCGTAATAATTCCTTCATTCTTTTCCAAAGTCTGCATAAAATCTCCTATCTCTCTTCTTATAGGTTAATTATATAATATAAAACCTATCCTGACAACCCAATCGAAGAAAATAGGTTGTTAAGAGTAGATTAGTTTCCCATAAATGATTCTTTCTATTCCTGCGAGGTCTTTTTCGGTTTGAACATCTGTAAAATACTCACTCATAAACGCTTTAACAGAATCCGCTTCATTAATTCCGAGTTCAAAAATTAACCAGCCGTTTTCTTTAAGATAATTAGGTGCATCTTGAACTATCTTTCTGTAAAGTTGAAGTCCGTTTTCTTCTGCAAACAAAGCTATTGAAGGCTCGTGGCTGAGTTCAGGTTCAAGCTCTGTCCCCATAGGAATATATGGCGGGTTTGAAATAATCATATCAAACTTTTCTTCTTCTCTTATTTTAGAGAACAAATCTGATTTTCTAAAAACTGCACGATTATTTATTCCAAGTCTTGTTACATTATCTAAAGCAATTCTAAGTGCATCAGAGGATATATCAACACCCAAAACGGTTGTATTAGTGCGTTTTGCAATAGTACACGCAATACACCCTGAGCCTGTTCCGATATCCAAAACATCTTTTAAATTATTCTCTTTTATAATCTCAATTCCCTTTGTTACAAGGAGTTCTGTTTCAGTACGAGGGATAAGTACATCAGGCGTAACTTTGAAAAATTCACCCATAAAATACGCTTCACCTATTATATATTGAACCGGAGTTCTATCCGCAAGCCTTGACTTAACTTTCCCTTCAACTATTTTAAGGTGTTCTTCCGTAAGAGGATGACCAAGTATTTCATCTTTTTCCGTGTAATTGCAGAAATGTTCAAGAAGCATTTTTACTTCTTTCTTTGCTTCTCTTTCTTCAATCCCCGAGTCGGTTAACATTTTTATAATCGCTTGAATGTTCATCTAAAATTCTTTCTATCTCATCTCTCAAATCCAGCTTTGAAAGTTCTTCTACGTTCTTTTTTTCTATAGAATATTTTTTGCACAACCTGTCGTAATAATAAAGTTGTTTTTTTGTAGGAGCCTCTTTTGACATCTTAACTTCCTGCAAAAACTTACGTTTTTTCTTTTCAAACTCCTTTTGCGCCTCTATGATTGGTTTTTGTTTTTCTTTGTACTCATAATATTTAATACACTCTTTGATATAATCTTCGGTATCTTTTTGAAACTGACTATTATCAATTACATCAGTCAAGAATGGAAAGCGTGAAGCGTTTATTTCGAGATAATATTTTTCATCCTCAAGAAATTTATCTAATATAGTTTGAGCAGAATAATTTTCCGTATTAATTCCCTGCTTGGTTAAAGCTCTTAAATAGTTGCATATAGCGCTTTTCTGTGTTTTATCAAAATTTAAATATATGCGGTTTTTTATCTGATACATAAGATTATTCTAACATAACAAAATTCATAAAAAAAACGAGGTACAAACCTCGTTTTTTAATTTTTCCTTTTTTCTCTTTTCTCTTTTCCGCTTGTAGTGTATGACAAAGGGCAGTTTCTACATTTACCCCTTTCTCTTTTCCGCTGATAACTTTTTCATAGGTTAGGATAAACCAAACATACTTTATGACCTTAGCAAGTCTTCAACTGTAAATCTTCGTCCGCCATCACCGTTAGTAAACTTCATAAACTGTTCTCGAAGTGAATTTCCTTGAATATTCAACGGATTAGTCTGGTAGCTTCTTAGTCGTTCTCGTCTGAAATTATCTTCTGTTCTTCTATCACCGTTAATAACTGTAAATTTTTGTCTGTTTTCTTTTTGTTCTGTCATAACTATTTTCTCACTCTCTTTAAATTAAATATCTCTTATGTATATATAAAGTATTTAACAATGGAAAAATTGCCCTTTTTAATTCGAATTGTTAAGAATTGTAACATTGAATTTATTTAATTTCCATTTTGTAAATATTTCGCAACATTTTTTTGTCATGCAGGAAGAAAAATTTTTGTTATGATACACTAAAAATATATGGGGATTGATACTGGAAAAGAAACAGTTTTAAACCTGATATAACCAACGAATTTAATAAATAAGGAATAGCGAGTTATGGATATTTTTTCAATATTTACACTATTAGGCGGGTTGGCATTTTTCCTCTATGGAATATCAATTATGTCATCAGGCTTAGAAAAGGTTGCAGGCGGAAAATTAGAGCAGCTTCTAAAGAAAATGACATCAAATCCGTTGAAAAGTTTTATATTAGGTGCCGGAATTACGGCTATTATTCAATCTTCATCAGCAGTAACGGTAATGCTTATCGGACTGGTTAATTCAGGCATAATGACATTATCAAGAACGGTTAGCGTTATTATAGGTGCAAATTTAGGTACGACTATTACCGCTTGGATGTTGAGTTTAACAGCAATTCAAGAAAGTGCAGGTTTTATATTTAAGTTAATGAAGCCGGAATCTTTTTCTCCGATACTTGCACTAATTGGTGTAATTTTAATAATGGCAGCAAAAACCAACAGACGTAAAAATGTTGGTATAATCCTTATGGGATTTGCGATTTTAATGTTTGGTATGGAGCTTATGTCAGATTCAATGGCGCCTTTGGCTGAAATGCAAGGATTTAGAAATGCTATGATTGCTTTCACAAATCCGCTTTTTGGATTTACCGTCGGCTTGATTATAACAATGATTATCCAGAGTTCTTCTGCGTCAATCGGTATTTTACAAGCATTGACTCTTGCTACACCAGTATCTTGGGTAATTGCAATACCGATAATTTTAGGACAAAATTTAGGTACTTGTATATCTGCTGTTTTGGCTAGTATTGGCGTAAATACTAACGCTAAAAGAGTTGCCGGAATACATGTTATTTATAATATTATAAGCGTCGGTATTTGTTTTCCTGCATTTATATTGATAAATTTTCTTATTGATATACCTTTAATGCACACAAATATTAACCCGTTTGGTGTTGCTGCTTTCCATACTGTTTACAATATATTTACGGCATTTATGTTATTACCGTTTGCAAAAGTTCTTGAAAGACTTGCAATCAAATTTATACCGGAAGGTAAAAATGAGCAAAAAAGACAGGTTCTTCTTGATGAAAGACTATTGCTTGCTCCTACTTTTGCAGTATCAGAAGCTTACAGGCAAACAATCAAAATGGCTGAATTGGTTGAATACAATTTTGTTTACGCTTCAAAAATGCTAAAAAGTTATCATCAAAAGAAAGCCGAGCAGATTAGAGAAAACGAGATTAAGATTGATACTTATGAAGATAAATTGGATTCTTTCCTTTTAAAGCTATCAGGGAAAGAGCTTTCTGAAGAAGATAACAATAGAATTTCTCAGTTACTGCTCGTAATAGGTGATTATGAAAGAATAGGCGACCACGCTACAAATATACTTAAAATTTCCGAGAAAATAAAAGAGGGAGAGGCAAAGCTATCCGCAGAAGCGGTTGAGGAGTTGAAGGTTATAGTTCATGCAGTATCAGAAATTTTTGCAATGTCTTTTGAAGCGTATAAAACAGATAATGTCCAACTCGCTCGTGAGGTTGAACCTCTTGAAGCCGTTATTAAAAAGATTGTAAGAAAAGTTAAAAATCATCATATACAAAGACTTAAAGACGGTTTATGTACTGCGGAATTAAGTTTTATGTTTTCTGATTTGCTTAATGACTTCAGACGTGTTGCCGCTCACTGCGGGAATATAGCGACAAGCATTATTCAATTATATGACAGTTCATTAGATAAACACGAATACAATCACAGAAATAAAGATGAGGATTTGGAATTTGTAAGCAAATATCAGGATTACAAATCGAGATATTCAGTTTCAAAAAAAGGTTAGGCATATAAGAGAAAAACTTATTTGTCCTTTTTTGTGTTTTCGCTTAAGTAATTTTTAGTTTCCGTAGAGCTTACATCCGGAGTTCTTGGAAGATATATAACTTCACAATAATCTTTTAAAAAGTCAAATTTTCCTTTCCAATCATCTCCCATTACAAATATATCGGCTTGGTATTTTTGTACATCATCTATTTTTTGTTCCCAATTGTATTCAGGAACAACCAAATCCACATATCGGCAAGCTTCTAATATCATTTTTCTTTGTTCATAAGTATAATATGATTGTTTATTTTTAACCTTATTGAATTCATCACTTGATAGCACAACAATGAGATAATCACCTAATGCTCTTGCTCTTTTTAATAAGTTTATATGTCCATAGTGTAGTACATCAAAAGTTCCGTATGTAATTACTCTTTTCATTAAATATCATTAATCTCCATGTCTTTTTTTAGTTCATTTATAATTTTTTCTGTTGAGTTGTATTCATTGAGGTTTAATTTTTTTATTGCATTAAGCCTGTCTGTTTTTTTGTTATCCCTACCTTCAATTAAAATCTCATTCAGAGAATTTTCCAATTCTTTTGGGTTCCATACATCATAATATGAGTTCATTGCTACTTTAATCGATTCAATATAGTCTGTTCCCAATGGGTTACGCATATGAATAACGGGTTGTTTAGTCGGTAAATATTCTAATAAAAATGCACCGCAATCGGTGATTAAGCATTTAGAACTTTTAAACAAATCAAAATATGAACCGTCAAAATATGTTTTAGCTATTTTCTCCCACTCTGAGTAATATTCTTCGGCTTCATCTTTTGTCATAATGTTATTTTTTATGGCTGCTTCTTTAAATCTTGGATGAGGTTTAAAAATCCATTCAAATTCAGGGTGTGCTTTTGCCCATTCTAAAATAAATTTTCCGCTCCACTCGAATGTTGCATAATGAAGAGAATTGGGCTCAAATGAATGATGTGGGGCGTAAATAACATATTTATGCTCGTAGTTTTCTTCTTGATAATCTTTATATACATCAAGTTTAGGGTGTCCTACAGCTGATACATTTCTAAGTTCATAATTCAAATATTGAGAATAAAGCTGCTTATCTTCATTAGCAAAAATAAAATATTTGTACAGTATATTATAAAAAGAGAAAAAGTTTACTTACACACACGAAGCTGCATCACCGATAGCATAAGAAAAATGATACGGAAGGGCAAAATTTGAAACATATTGAGGTTTTTGGTTTTCCCATAAACCCCAAGGCTGCTGGTAAAAAACAATATCAGGAGAGAATTGTTTTATATCTATGCTTTTATTATTTTCTTCGTCAAATCCTATTATTATATTTTTGCAAATGTTTTTGAAGTATTCAAGATTATGTTTGAAAGAATGTCCGTAATTATTGCTTTCAACTTTTGATACAAAAATGTATGGTTCAAAAAGGTTGCTTTTTTCTAATTCATCATATAGATTTTGTGCATTCCATTTGGCAGTTTCCGTAACGTGAAAAAAGACTTTAATCTTTCTGTTCTTAATTTCTTTTTGTAATTTTTTGAGTATGATTTGGTGTTTTTTTTGATATTTTAAAAACTTAAAATTCAGGTTTTTATTAATTAAATTCCTATTTTTAATTTTTATACTCAAATGAATACCTAAAAAACAAATTCTTATATGTTTGTATTCAAAATAAACAGAAAAAATATTGGATAATATTTTTTTTATAAAAGCCTTTATTCTCATTAATAAATCTTTTTCTATAATTAACAACATACTATATCCATTATTTTATCATGTAAAAATAATATACATTGGTTTTAACATATTTATGAAAGACAATATTTATACATAATAAATTGTCATAATTCATTTCATTTTCTTCAATAGGATATCTCTTTTTTGTATATAATAAATTTTAAACCTAAAATATACAGGTATTTATATTTTATTCCGTGTATTCTGGTGTTTTTTATAGAAAATATTTTTTGCAGGAAGTTACAATTTGGTTTAGTTGCATTTAAAAAGTCTTTGTATTCTTCTTCATTTAAAACCTTTTTGCATTCATTTAAGAAGCTCTCGTTGCTTGTTTCCGGTATATTCCCGTAATGGTTAGCATATGCGTTGATTGAATATTTGTAAAAAGTTTTTTTGTATGTTTCGTATAAGTTATGTTCTACTAAAAAATCTTTTAAAAGTTTTACATTTTCAAATATACCAAAGTTGTTATCAGAAAGTTTGTGTATTGCAGAGCCCTGACGCATTCTGTAATGATATAAATATTTGTTTATATATAGAATTTTATTTGCTAGTAATGTTGAAGAAAAAGAAAATATATTGTCTTCACCATTCTTACTTGGTGAAAATTTTATATTATTTTGTTTTATAAAATTTGTTGAGTATATTTTATCTGTTGCGCACCATCGTGTAATAATAAAATTTGCCTGTTTGAAATCTTTTAAGCAAAAAACTTGATTGTCATTTAAATTAAAACCCAAAACTTTTTTCATTTCTTTTGATAAAGTGTGATATTCCATGAAATTTTTATTTTCATCACAAGTTTGATAATCAAATTGAATTATATCAACGTTAGTCTCTTTAAACTTGCTATAAACAACTCCAAATGAATCTAAATCGATGAAATCGTCAGGATCAACAAAGGCTATATACTCACCGGATGCAATATCAATCCCATTATTTCTTGCAACTCCCTGACCTTGATTTTCTTGATTAATAATAATTATTCTGTTATCTTTTTCAGCATATTCTTGCAAAATTTTTAATGAACCATCTGTAGAACCATCATTAATGCAAATAATTTCTATATCGGTTAATGTTTGGTTGCAAAGACTATCAAGGCAATCAGGTATATATTTTTCTACATTATAAACAGGTATAATTACTGATATTTTAGGCATTTGAAACTCCTCTTTTATACTCTTTTGATTTTACGCATATTTCAAATCCTAAAATAGTTATCAACTTATATTTAGCCCAATTTTTATATAAATTTTTTATTGAAAAAATCTTTTCTTTCAAATTGCTTGTTTTTGATTTCTTTTTGTACGCTAAATCCAATATTTTTTTTCTGATTTTTGTATCATGTTTTGCACTAATTCATCTTTTTTTGATGAACTGGTATTGTCGGGATAAACTCGATATTCAAGTAAAACTTCTTGCAAATTAGTCATTTTTAGGTACTTAATAGCTTTGGCATAAAACATATAATCTTCTGCCAATTTAGCTCCGGCAGTATAGCGAAGGTTATACCTATCAATATCTGATTTTCGATACATAATTGTTGAATGAACAAAAGTACAGTCAGCAAGTAAGTCTATCAGTTTTATATCTTCAGGAAACTTTATTATTTTTTTTGTTCCTAATATCCTTGCCCAAGTCCCAACAAGCGAATATTCGGGATTGTCTTCTAAAAATTTAATTTGTTTTTCAAATCTATCGGGTAATGAAACATCATCCGAATCCATTCTTGCAATGTATTCTCCATTGGCTCTTTCAATGCCGTTATTTGAAGCATTATATAAACAATTCTATCGTCTTTGTAGGAAAGTATAACTTCTTCTGCGTTGTTTGTAGAACCGTCGTTCACAATAATGAATTCAAAATCGGAAAAAGTTTGGTTAAGAATGCTCTCAATTGCCTCTCTCAAAAACTCTTCTTTTGTATTATAAACAGGCATTATAACTGATAGTTTTTTAGTTGAATTTCCCGTCTGCAATTATAAACATACTCCCTCTAAGCTTACTATTTTATTGTATGCATTAAAGGGAAAGTTGTTATTATTATGTAGTTATAAATGCTCCATTTTTATAATGTATAGATTATATAAAGTCTGGAAATCTCTTTTTGTTAGTAGTACAAATTTTGAATTTTCTCACTTTTCAAATCCATGTACTAAGTATTTTTTTGTTTCTGTTGAACAGACATTAACTTTTGACATTAATCTACCTTTTTATGTTTTTTGATTTCAAATGTTAATCCCAAAATACAAATGAATTTTTTCTTTAATCCATTTTCTTTATAATTTTTTATTGAGAAAATTCTCTGCCAGAATGTATATTTAGGTTTTGTTTCTTGGAGAAATTTTTTAAATTCATAATCGGTTAATATGTCTTTGCATCGTTCAAAATATCTGTTAGAACTATTTTGGGGAATATTACTAAAATGCAGAGCAAAAGCTTTTATAATATAATCTCTATAAGCTTGTTTATTTTTTTCGTATAGATTATTTTCATCAAGAAAATTTTTTAGCAATTTAACATTGTCAAAGACACAGTAGTTGCCATCTGAAGGTTTATTGACAGAAGAATCTTGTCTTGCTCTGTAATGATAAAAATATTTATTAATGTATAAAATTTTTTGAGCGAATAATAATACACCTATCGAAAAAATGTTATCTTCACCATGTCTGGTTGGAGCGAATCTTATATTGTGCTTTTTAATAAGATTAGCAGAATAGATTTTATCCGGAGTTCCTAATCTTAAGCCTGTAAAATCTTTTTTGTTAAAATAGTTCCAATTGAAAATTTGATTATTTTTAAGATTATAATTAAGAAATCGTTTTGCACGTTTACTTAGTGCTTGTTTCCCACTAGGTTTTCCATCTTCCCTGCAGGTTGCAAGATCAAACTGTACAACATCAACATTTGTTTCTTTAAACTTGTTATTAACAAATTCAAATGTATCTAAATCAATATAATCATCTGGATCAACAAAAGCTATATACTTACCTGATGCAATATCAATCCCTTTGTTTCTTGCAACTCCCTGACCTTGATTTTCTTGATTTATAATAATTATTCTATCATCTTGTTGTGCATATTCTTCTAAAATTCTAAGTGAACCGTCTGTAGAACCATCATTAATACAGATTATTTCGATATCTTTAAACGACTGGTTAATAACGCTATCAAGACATTCTGTTAAATATTTTTCTACATTATATACAGGTATTATTACTGATAGCCTTTTAGTTCCCATTCATTCCTCTTTTGGACTTTTATAATAATAAAGTTTAAAATGTTACAACACGAATATATCATGCAAATTATAAAATAACAATATATAACGCACGTAATAAACAACAATTAAATTATTAAATAGAATAGCATTATGGATTTAGAGCAAATAAAAAAAGAATTTGGATTAAGAGTAAAGGCGTATCGAAAACAGAACAAGTTGACTCAAGAAGCTTTCTCTGAGCTAATTGAGCTTGAGCAGCCGAGTCTTTCGAATTTGGAAAACGGTAAAGTTTATCCGACATTTACGACTGTATGTAACTTAATTGGCAAAGCCGGAATAGAGCCAAACTCTTTATTTGAATTTTTATATAATAAATCCGAGAAACGCAAAATTATTGATAAACAAACCATTGATTTATTGAAACATGTAGATGATGAAATTATTGATTTATTAAAACATATTCAACCAAAAATGAAAGAGCATATTAAAGAGATTATAAAAACTATAGCAAAATAATCTATAGTGATAGCATATATATTACTATTGCGCTTATCAATAAGACGCTCATTATAAATGCAAAAGCGACTGATATTAAAGGATTAAAACCGAGTTCATTACTGTAATTGTTATTAATTTGTTTCATAATATTTTTTGAAAAATCCGATTTTGTATCAGATTTTGTTTTTTTGAAAGAGTCTTGCATTAATTTTCTTATTTGGTAAGTATCTTCCAAATCTCTGCGGGCATTTTTATTAGTAATGGTATATTTTTTCATTTTTATATTCTCCTCTTCAGAAAGTTCATTGTCGATATAGGCAGAAAGATTATTTTTAAAAAATTGATATTGTCTTGTTGGATGTGTGTGTGTAGAAAAAATTTCTTCGGTTTGTTTTTTTACATTGACTTCTTTTTTTAAATCGCTAAAAAGCGAATTTATTATATTAAATTTAGCTCTGCAAGTCGGGCAATTCTTTAAATGCTCTTGAACTTTTTCCTTCAAAGCTTCGGACAAATCGCCCTCTATATAAAAAGATATCAGTACATCCATTTGTAAACAGGTTATTTCCATAATTACTCCAAATAGAGGGTTAAATTTGTGTCGCCCCCCTCACTCCAACCCTCTCTTGGGGAAGAAGGGGCTTTCATTTTATATAAATTCTTTTAACTGCTCTTGCAATTTACCTCTTGCTCTGGAGATGCGAGATTTAACAGTTCCTATTGTTGTGTTTGTAAGCTTTGATATATCATAATAGCTCAGACCTTCATATTCTCTTAAAACTATTGCAATCCTAAGGTGTTCAGGAAGTCCTAAAACTGCTATTTTGATTATTTTATCCATCTCAGAGAATAAACACTTTTCTCCAGGTTCACAGCCCATCTTGTCTTTAAGTTCAAGAAGTTTTCCTTCGTCATAGTCGATTTGGTTGTCTGCGGTGTGTTTTCTTGCGTAGTCATAGTATGTATTTGTAACGATATGATTAATCCATGGTTTAAAATGATTAATATCTTGAAGTGTATGAATGTTTTTTGCTATTTTCAGCAGTGCATCTTGTGTCAAATCTGCAATATCTTGTCTTTTGTCGGTTAGATAGCTAAACATTGTGAATACGTTTTTTTGAATTCGTCGGATTAATTCTTCCGTTGCTTTCAAATCTCCGTTTTGTGCCTGTTTTATTACTTCGGTTGTATTACATTTCTTGTAATCTATGTTTGACACATTTAATCTCCAAGTTTACTTGTGTATGATAAAAGAACTGGTGAGAAAATAAATCAGCCAATAAGGGATATTCGTTTTACTAAAATAACATTGTTGTATTTGTTTATTCGGGGTATAATTTTCTAGGGAGTTGATATATATGTTTGAAGATTTTAATGAAGTAATATGTTTGGGAATGGGCGGTTCTTATTCGGAAATTGCAAAAGACAGGCTGTTTAATAAATATGACTTATTTATGTATCAACGTTCTCTGAACGGTATCAAGGAATGCATTGAGTATGTTGATGAAAACTCCAACGCTATTACAATTCTTCCTGTGGAAACAACTTACAAAGGAATAATAAGAGAAACTATCGACAATCTTATTACAACGAAAAATCAAAATATTCAAATTCTTGCTGAAACTGTTATTCCTGTTAATGACTGTATTCTATCTAAGACAACTGAGTTTTACAGCATTTCAGGTTTAATAGCTAATCCTAATGCTCTTGCAAAGTGTAAAAAATTTATACGAGATGAAATGCCTCGTCAGTTAAATGTAGTTATCGCTGAAAGTATGGATGAGTCTGCAAGAATGTTGAATAATTACAATTTAACTTATGCTATAATAGGAACTCCAAAGACTGCAGAGTTGTATAATTTGAATATTTTAAAAGAACATATAGAAGATTTTAAGATTAATAACAGGCGTCTTATCGTAATAGGGGACGGGGAAACAAAACCTACCGGACACGATAAGACAAGTGTTGTACTTTTCCTTGATGATAGACAAGGTGCTTTGTTAGATATAGTACAAGTTTTTGTAAAATATCATATAAATATCACTCAAATAAATTCAAAGACAATGAACCCGCAGGAACAAGCGGTATTCATTGATTTTGACGGACACAAAGAAGATGAAGTAATAAAAAATCTTATCAGAGATTTGGAACCTCAAGCAAAAGGAATGAGAATAATAGGTTCTTATGCTTCTTTTTAGCTTTTATTTAAAATAATATTTTGCTTCAAATCATTTAGAAATTCTTTTCTGTATAAAAATCCCAAATGCGAGCCGCAATT
>CACYKP010000056.1 GCA_902775025.1 uncultured bacterium
GGCGGCAGGTACCGTTAAAGGTATGCACGAAGGCAAAGCATTCACAGTATCTATGGGTACTAATAACTCTATCGGGGATTTAATCTCCGCTTTAGCAGGGTACGGTATCTCAGGTATGATATCATCTGACGGCAAACTAACTCTTACAGGCTCAGCTGACGGATATATCACAGAAGCTACAGGCGGACTTAAAGACAATTTAGGTATTGTTAAATCTACCGTTAAATCTACAAAAACAGTTGTAAACGGTATAAATAGTGCTGCCGACAGAAAAACCAGAAGCATAACTCAAACTATGAACTCCGATACTACTCTTGCAGATTTCGGCTGGGCAGCAGGTACCGTTAAAGGGTATTATCAAGGTCAAGCATTTACTATCACTATGCAAACAAATAACACCATCGGAGATTTAATCTCTGCTTTAGCAGCAAGAGGAATCGCAGGTACTATTTCAAATACTGGTAAATTAACTCTCACAGGTTCTGCTGACGGTTACATTACATCAGCTACAGGCGGTTTACTCGACGGACTCGGTGTCGGTGTTTCTACCGTTAAATCCACAACTACTGTTGTTAACGGTATAAATAGTGCTGCTGACAGAAAAACTAGAACTATTACAAATTACATGGATTCCGATACAACCCTTGCACAACTCGGCTGGGCGGCAGGTACGGTTACAGGTTATCACGAAGGTAAAGCCTTCACAGTATCTATGGGTACTAATAATTCTATCGGAGACTTAATCTCTGCTTTAGCAGGGTATGGTGTTTCAGGTATGATATCCTCCGACGGTAAATTAACATTAACCGGCTCAGCTGACGGATATATCACTGCCGCTACAGGCGGACTCAAAGACAATTTAGGCATTGTTAAATCTACCGTTAAATCTACAAAAACAGTTGTTAACGGTATAAATAGCGCTGCCGACAGAAAAACCAGAAGCATCACTCAAACAATGAACTCTGATACAACTCTTGCAGACTTCGGCTGGGCTGCAGGCTCTGTTAAAGGGTACTATCAAGGTGAAGCATTTACTATCTCTATGCAAACAAATAACAGTATAGGTGATTTAATCTCAGCTCTTGCTGCAAGAGGCATTGCAGGTACTATATCAAACGCAGGTAAGTTAACTCTTACAGGCTCTGCTGACGGATACATAACAGAAGCAACAGGCGGTTTGGCAGATAGCTTAGGCATCGTTACTTCGACAGTTAAATCAACTTCTACGGTAGTAAACGGTGTAACAAGTGCAGCTGACTCCAAGAGCAGAACAATAATTCACACAATGGATGCCGATACAACATTCGCAGACCTCGGCTTGGCAGCAGGTACGGCTAAAGTAAATTACCAAGGCAAAGACTACACCATATCAATGAATGCCAATAATACAATGAACGACTTTATGACCGCTCTGGCAGGTTATGGAATATCTTCCGTAATCAAAGACGGCAAAATGACTGTCCAAGGAACAACAGACGGATTTGTTTTGAGTACTACAGGCGGTGTAAAAGACTTAGGCATAAAGACTTCTACGCTGAAAACAACCACAACAACCGTAACCGGAGACAACGGACTTTCTACAACTTTAATAAAAACAACAGACCCAATCATGAACCGTTCAACTTTGTTATCCGACCTTCAAGATGCAGACGGAAACAACTTAGGTATTACAACCGGCTCTTACTATATTTACCAAAACGGTGTAAGACGCACACAAACAATTACGGAAGACATGACCGTAAATGATTTAATGTCGCAAGTTGCAGAATACGGACTTATTGCAGATATCGCAGAAAACGGTGAAATAGCTCTGAACGGACACGGTAATTCGTACATGGCAACATCAGCAATAGGCGGAACGAAAAATTCCAACATTGTTGAAAAACTGTTTGCAGAGTGGGATTTTACAAAGATTTATGACTCAAATAACCTCTCTATTCCGACTCCTGTAGTACAAGCAATTACCAAAGATACTAAACTTGATAATATCTCAAGTTCACAAGAGTTCAAAGAAGGTATCATTACAATCTTCAAAGACGGTATTAAAACAAACCTCTACGTTAACAAAGAAGATACTGTAGGTACATTTATGGACGAACTTGCTATGCACGGATTTAACTCCGTTATCAATGACAAAGGGCAGTTAATCGTAAAAACTGACGGAAATAGCAATCTCCAAAACTATTCAAATTCTTCCGTATCATCTAACGTACTTGATATACTGGGATTAAACTCAAATAATTGGATAAGCACAAGCTCTTATCAATCAAAAGAAGAAAATGTTATTACTTATCACGACGAATAC
Organism: uncultured bacterium; assembly: GCA_902775025.1. GTDB lineage: Bacteria > Cyanobacteriota > Vampirovibrionia > Gastranaerophilales > Gastranaerophilaceae > CAG-196. Next base: position 2,306 of record CACYKP010000056.1, read on the forward strand.
ATCGATGCAAAAGAAGATACCGTACTTGCAAGCATTAAAAAGAACAGTACGCTTGAAAGTATTAACGGTAACATTGAAATGACGGTTGACGGAGTTAAAAACATTGTATCAGTAAACGAAAATGAAACAGTCGGCTCTCTGCTCGGCAAGTTTAGAGACTTAGGCTTGGAAGCAACTATCTCGAACGGACAAATATTGATTCAGAGCGGTTACAAAGATATCGAAATTAACGAAGCGGGCACAACGTCCGCTCTGGGAAGAAGCAACACTTCTATCGGTCTGAGCTACTTCAATGACCTCGGCGGTTATGCTTCTTCTGATGCAGAAGTAATCTCGACAACATACGAAAATAAAGATATATCCGTTTCTAATTGGGCAGACCTGAACACTAATCTGTCTATGCTTAACATTACCTCGGGTACTTTCTCTGTTTATGAAAACGGACAAAAGGCAGTTATTAACATAACATCAGATGATACTTTTGCAACTCTTCAAGCTAAAATTCAAAACAAACTAAATGACGTTAAAGTATCTTTTGATAACGGATATCTGACCTTCACATCAAATTCCGGCGGAAAAGTTACAACAGGCTCTTCAACAGATACATCAAATTTGTCATCTATTACAGGTTTATCGGCTACAGGAAATAAAACCGTAAGTGCAAGAGAACTTTACAAGGTTAACGCTGAAACAAGCTTAATCGGAGACGGATTGTTCCGAGAAGACAACATATATGAAGGAACTTTCACAATAGGCGAAGAAGAATTCACTATTGATTCAACTACAACATTAAACGATGTAATGAATATGATTAACAGTTCTGAAAACTCGGGTGCAACAGCATATTGGGACAGCGTAGGCGGAAAACTCGTACTCAATTCACGTTCAACCGGCTCTATGTTTGTAAACGTAGAAAAAGGAACCAGCAACTTCACCGATGTTATGGGCTTAACCAGCACTAAAAACGGTGTTTCACGTATGAACATCGAGGCGCAGCAAGTAGGAACCAATGCTGAATTTACCATTGACGGAACTACTTATACATCTAATTCAAATACAATTACCAGTGATATCTCAAGAATTAAAGGTGTTACTCTACAGCTCAAGAGCATATCTCAAGATGAAGAAACCGCATCAACAAAAGAAGAAACTCTTTCTGTTGAAAAAGACAGAGAAACGCTTTCTAATGCAATCGAAGATGTATTGGATTCATATAATGAGCTTATGACAAATGTCGACAAATCTATTGCCGCAGGCGGAGACCTCAGCGACCAAACTACTTTGAAAATGATTAGAAACCAATTACGTTCTCTGATGACAAGCTCTATATTAGATGCAAATGCCTTCAAAAACGTAGATGCTATAGGTATAAGCGTTGAGAAAGCTACAGGAAGCAACATCTCTACCAGCGGACTTACAACTCTTACATTTAACAAAGACAAATTCTATCAAGCTTACAACTCAGATCCGCTTGCGGTAAAATCTCTACTTATCGGAACAGATACTTCCAAAGGTATTCTGACAAGAATTGAGGATCTCGTAGAATCTACTCTTACAGGGGTTACAGGATACTTCGATACGCAAAACAACTCTTACATGAAGCAAATTCAACAAATTAACGATAGAATATCTAAAGAAAATAGGTCTAATTCCAGATATCAGGAAATACTTGAATCTAAATTCTCTGCTATGGATCTGTTGATTTCTCAAATGCAGCAACAGTATAGTTCCTTCCTGAGTTCTTAAGTTTATGTGATTATTTAATCATATTTACCCTTTTACAGCTTTATGGTACAATAAATCTGTTAAGAAGGAGTAACTTATGGGATTGACGTTAGTCGAAAAAATTATATCCGAGCATTCAGGTAAGACCGTACATGCAGGAGAACTTGTTATATCAAAAGTTGATGTTACAGCCGTTCAAGACGGAACAGGCCCGCTTACGGTTCAAGAGTTTAAAAAGCTTGGAAAAAGTAAATTAAACAACCCGGAAAGAACTATTTTGTTCATAGATCACGCTTCACCAAGTCCAAGAAAAGAGCTTTCTAATACTCACATGGTACTAAGAGATTTTCATAAAGAATACGGTGCAGTATTATCAGATGTAGGCGCCGGTGTTTGCCACCAAAGACTCGTAGAAACATTCGTTAACCCCGGAGAAATTCTTATTGGGGCTGATTCTCATACTTGCACATCAGGTGCCTTAGGCGCTTTCGCCACAGGTATGGGTTCTACTGATATCGCTGTCGGGATGGCACTCGGCAAAACTTGGTTAAAAGTTCCTGCAACTTTTAAAATCATTGTTACGGGTAAATTTAGAGAAGGCATTTGTTCAAAGGATTTGATGCTTTATCTTATAGGTATGATTGGTGCTGATGGTGCTACATATAAAGCATTAGAATTTACAGGCGACACAATTGAAAATATGACAATGTCAGAACGCTTTACTTTAGCAAACATGGCAGTTGAAGCAGGTGCAAAGTGCGGTCTGTTTATAGCTGACGATAAAACAAAAGCATTCCTCGAAGAAAGAGGCAGAGGGGATAAATTCAGACAAATTCTTCCTGATTCTGATGCCGAGTACGAAAGAATTATTGAAATAAATGCAAAAGATGTTCCGCATACAGTTTCTTGTCCGCACACAGTAGATAATACAAAGCCTGCATCAGAATTAAAAGATGTAAAAGTTAATCAGGTTTATGTAGGAACTTGTACAAACGGCAGAATTGAAGACTTAAGAGTTGTAGCAGATATTCTTAAAGACAAAAAGGTTCACGAAGATGTGAGAATGCTCATTTGTCCGGCTTCTAAAGATGTTTATAAACAAGCACTTAAAGAAGGTTTAATAGATATTTTTGTTGACGCAAACGCTTCCGTTCTTCCTCCGGGATGCGGTCCTTGTGTCGGAGTTCACGCAGGAATCTTAGGCGACGGAGAAGTTTGTCTTGCTACTCAAAACAGAAACTTCCAAGGCAGAATGGGTAACACAAAAGGATTTATATACTTAGCTTCACCTTATGTTGCTGCCTATACGGCTTTAAGAGGATATATATCCGCTGAATGATAATTTTGTTGGGCAAGTATGCCCAACCTACTTGTTTTATACACTCGCCGGGAGTCCCCTCTCCCTGCGGGAGAGGGCTAGGGTGAGGGGGAAAAAGGAGTTATTTATGAACTTAATTATACTAAAACAATTGGCAATACTAAGTGCAATTGCAGGAACAGCTTTAGGACTCGTTACCCTTATTCCGTATTTGGGTTATGTCAGTTTCTTTATAGCTTTTGTATTCCTTTCGGCGCTTATGCTGATTTATCTTAAACAAAATGACTTAATCGGTATAATTAATGCACAAGAAGGCGCAATCTATGGTGCAGTTATAGGAATTGTATCATTTGCTGCTTTCCTTACTGTTTTAGCACCTCTTGCGGCTATTTTAGGACTACTTATAAAAGGATATCCGCTTGGATTTTTTGTTTATTTGTTTAATAATATTGGTTCATTCTTCTTTTCGACAATACCGCTTGCTATATTTGCAGTACTCATGAGCGCTCTTTTCAACGGGTTTTCAGGAATGGTTACCGCTTGGGGATTTGAGCTTGTTACAGGATTAAAAAAAGAAAATAACGAAAACAACAGTATAGATTTTGAGATTAAATAATAAAGGAAATATATAATGGAATTTAAATCAAAAATTAAAACAATAGAATGGGTAGATAATTATTCAAAAATGGTTGACCAAACGGTTGTACCTTATGAATACAAGTTTGTAAATATAACAACAGGCGAAGCTATGTTTCACGCAATCAGAGATATGATTGTAAGAGGCGCTCCGGCTATAGGTATAGCAGGCGCTCACGGAGTTGTTCTTTTCGCTCAGGAAGGAGCAAAGAAATTTAACGATATTGAACAGTTTAAAATTTGGTTGATTGATAAAGCTGAATATATGAAAACTTCTCGCCCAACTGCCGTAAACCTGATGTGGGCTTGCGAAAAACAAATAGAAATTATAAAAAATTCTAAATCTGACATCAACGGTTTGATTGAGGAACTTAAACAAAACGGTATCAAGTTAGAAAATGAAGATATTGAGATTAACAAGAAAATAGGCGATTATGGTGCAGAGGTTGTTCCGAAAGGCGCAACAATACTTACACATTGTAACGCAGGAGCTTTGGCAACTGTTGGTTATGGTACGGCTCTTGGCGTTGTTCGTTCAGCTTACGCAAAAGATAATACAATCCAAGTTTTTGCAGATGAAACCAGACCTCGTCAGCAGGGTGCAAGAATTACGACATTTGAACTTGCTATGGACGGAATTCCTGTAACATTGATTACAGACGGAATGTGTTCATATTTTATGAGCAAAGGAATGATTGATATGGTTGTAGTTGGAGCAGACAGAATTGCCGCAAACGGGGATACAGCAAACAAAATCGGAACATATACAGTTGCAATAGCTGCTAAATATCATAATATACCGTTTTATATTGCTGCACCTTTGTCAACTATTGATACCTCTATTAAATCAGGAAAAGAAATCCCGATAGAAGAACGCTCTCATGAAGAAGTTACGCATATAAACGGAAAGAGAATTTGTGCAGAAGGTGTAAATATAATTAACCCGGGGTTTGATGTAACTCCGCATGAGCTTATCTCAGGTATTATAACAGAAAAAGGAATCCTAAGACCTGATTACAACAAATCTATAGCAGAAGCATTCGGGGGGTAAACTACTTCTTTCTGAAAGCAAAAAGTTTAAACGCTATATAAGTGAATACTGCTGCGGTGAAGTTTGATATAATTTGAGCCAAATAAACATTGAGATGCAAGATTTTGACCGTAAATTCCAAAAGTCCTGCATTTATCAAGTAGCTAAAAAACCAAGTTACGCAGCATTTTGCATACTCTTTGTACCAAACCCCTTTGGATTCAAAAACAAAGGTTCTTTGCATTGTAAAAGAGATTGAAGAAGAAAGAATCCAAGCAAGAGCAAGTGCAATTTGATAAAACTTTTCGCCAAAAATCAAGCATAATAATGCATAAATTAGATATGACACACCTGCATTGAATCCGCCTACAAACAGATATCTGATTTTGTCATCTAAAGAAAACCAAAACTCTTTAACTCTTTCCATACATATATAATACTACAGACATAAAAGGGGTTTATAAAAAGTTGAAAGTGGAAAGTTGAAAATAAATTTCTACCCTCTCAAAATGGAGAGGGTGCAGTTATGTAGGTTGGCTTTACTAAGCCAACCTTATTATTTTTGTCGGATTAGTAAATCCGACCTACTTACTTTTAGTTTACCAAAATGTGTATTAAACAAATTCTTTGACGGCTCGGATGTGTATTTCGCCTCTGCAAAAATTATATCTTTCGGTGTCATTGAATAAGTCGTTTGAAATATTGTGTTTATTCCCTGTTTTGTAGTTCCCTCTTTAAAGTCATTATACATTGTATAAGAAGGACTCAATGAAAAATTAAATTTTCCGACATCAGCATTGGCTCTGATAGGTGCGACTTCGAGTTGAGAATTTGCACCTCTTTTAGATGCTACAAATGTTTCTCTTGCCCAACTGCTTATATTTTTAGTCCAAGAAAAATTATTTATAGCAAGACCGACAAAAGATGTCTTTTTATCAGGTTGAACATTCACACCGGCATATAAGTCAGTAAAGTTCCTACCTCTTGGTAATTGGAAATTCATACCGCCATAAAAAGATGCCTCTTTATTCAAAGCCCCTGTAATCCCTGTTTCTGAAACAAGTTGTACTGCTTTTTGAGCTTTGCAAGGTGCAAGTGTCGCTAAACTTATTAAACTTGTGATAATCGGTTTTCTTACATTCATTCTATATCCCTACTAATTATGGCATAAAATTGCCATTCGCATGCTATATCATATTATAAAACCCGTAAAAATAAAATTTGCCAGCGAAATTTTTGCAGAGAGCGAAGGACTTTTGCCGAAAGAAGTTTATTCTTGCAGGCAAAATCCATAGACTCATATAACGCAAAAAATTCAAGACTGGGGTAATTATAAATAAGCTAATGTCAGATTTTTTAACCTGACATTAGCTTTTCTTAATCCTTTATAGATTCTATAATCTATTAATATGTATATTCAGGAATAACAAATTTTTCATTATTTGCATCTTTTTCTACAAATTGAAGGTAGTAGTTCAATGCCGTCTCTTTAGAGTTTTCATAAAACTCATCTAAGATAATTTGCTTATGCAAATCAGTTCTTTCTCCTGAATAGTTGCCTAGAATTCTTGAAAACTTCTCAATATTTTCTAAGTTTTCACCGCCTGAATACGCTTTTGTTTTTGCGTCGGTTCCCGATGGTCTTATCTCAACATATTTATCCTTAAACTTCAAATACGTTCCGTCACCTACAAATTTTACATCTTGTAAATTGTCAAAATTCAATTCAGGAAAAGCATCATTCAAAACTTCCTTAACTTTATCAACTCCGAACAGTCCTTCTCTTATCCCGATGGCAAGTGAAAGATAGAACAAATCATTCTTTGTTCTTTGTTTTTCACCTTCTGTTTTAGCAAGCTTTAGCTTTTCAATATCAGGCTCTGATTCGTTATAATAAGCTATATCTTCTCTAACATCATATTTTGCTATAATATTATTTTCTTCAAATATTTCAGTTAAGTATTCAGAAAGTGTTTTATTTTCTTCTTCCAATTTTGAGGCAAGACAAGATGCTACAATAATAGCTTCCGTTGCACTCTTTTCTCTCATTGCAATAGCTTTTCTACCAGAAAGTGATTCAATCATATCTTCTGAGCCCATAATCATACCGCCAGATTCTTCACCGCCAAAAATCATACGAGGCTGAACACCGAGGTTGATTGAATTACCAAATACATCATCAACGACAACTTCTTTATCAGGGTTATTCTTGATTTGAAGTTCTACCTTCTTCATTATATTTGCAATTTCTTTAAAACCAACCGGCACATTAACCACTTTTATATTATTTACCCCAGCCCATTCATCCCAAGAAAGAGCTGATGCGGTTGTTTTAATTATAAATCTTGGATGATTATTATATTTACCCTCGTGTTTAAGTTGTTTAACACGATAATTCATAAGCATCAAAAATGCCTGATTAGCAGTATAGACAGTCAAAATTCTGTTTTCATCAAGTTCAATATAAGAGATTCCAAATTCATCCAGCATAGGTTCGTTACCGCATGCCTCTATCTGGCATACAGTAAGTCTGTCATGGTCAGGATCGGTAATAAGGACTATCGTTCCTAACGGTAAATCTTTTAAAACTTTCTCATAGTGCATACTCTCTATTACAGGGAAATATTTACTGCCATCAGGATGTTTTGCAATAACCGTTGCATCAACTGAGTAATCATAAAAAGTTTTGTTTCCCTTAGGATCAGTATCATATTTGCCGATAGAATGGAAGAAAGGATCTTCCTCAGTATTATTCCAAACGTACTTATCTTGAATACCAAGTTTTTCCAATACTCTGCTCAAAGTTCTATAAGCACAACCGCCAACGGATTCAATAAATAATTTACGATTCATCTTTTTAACGCCATCAAGGTTTTGTGCAACCCCTGATTTTAAGTATTCTACATATAAATCAACACCGTCATTAAGCCTTGTCATAATACTTTCGTCTATTAGCGGATGATTTTTTGCTCCTATTTTTATATCATAAGTTCCATACTTTTCAACTATATCAAATATCTCTTGAATTTTATTAACGAATTCTAATGATTCTTCAGGAAGATATTGGCTACCTTGAGAATTTAAATCTTTAGTTGCCGTTTTAACAGAGATACCGTGGCTTGAAGTTATGTATTCACCACCAACCAAATCAAGTTTAAAAGCAAGAAATGAAGCAAGCCATATAGGAATAGTTTTTCTTCCGCTTGGTGTAAGCGTTCTGATTCCTTGTTCCGCTTGTATTCTTGCAATTGCATCAAGATATAGTTCAGAATTATATCTGACTTCGCTTCCGACAAGCTTGCGAATTTCTTTTCCCTGATATTTTTCACGAGCTACAAGAGCTTTCGCAAGAGTAGCTAAAACTATCCCGACAAGATTAATCGGGAATCTTGTATCTTGCGGAAAAATAATGTTTTGAGGACCTCTTATACCTGCAGTAGAAACTTTAGCCTCTTTAGAATAATTTGCAAACCACTCTTTTAAGTTTAACCCTTCAGGATTTGAGTCAGAGTGAGGATAAAGATGTTCACGCTTTAGAGTAAACGTAAAACCTTCAACATGGCTAAAATTCATTAAATCCAAATCTTTTATATAATCAGGTGTTTTTTCAAACACACTATAAAACAACTCTTTTTCAAGTTCACAACTTGGCTCTCTCATAATAATCTCCTATAAATCTCTGTTTGTAATAATTATAGCACAAATTTATAAGATTTTTTTATCAGGCTTTATATTATATTTACCCCTTCTTTACCCCTTTAACCCTCGAGCATGAACGTAACAGGGCCATCATTTATAAGAGAAACCTCCATCATGGCACCAAATTTTCCTGTTCCTGTTTTTATTCCGTAAGTTTGGATTTGGGAAACAAAATATTCATATAATTCATTTGCAATTTGAGGAGGAGCGGATTTATCAAAGCTGGGACGAGTTCCTTTTTTACAATCTCCGCAAAGTGTAAATTGAGAAACAATAAGCATCTCTCCTTGAATGTCAAGAAGCGAGCGATTCATTTTGTCATTCTCATCGGGGAAAATTCTAAGATTAACAACTTTTTTAGCCAGTTTTTCTACCTGCTCTTTTGTATCACCTTTTTCAATTCCAACTAGAGCTAAAATACCTTTATTAATAGATGAAAATTCTGCACCGTCAATATTTACCACTGATTTTTTTACTCTTTGTATTAAAACCTTCATTATATCTCACCTAAAACTCTATCGATTTCACCTGATACTTTATTAATTTTTTCTTCTGTTTTATTTGCGTACTCCAAAATTTTATTAACTATATTTTTAACACTATCCAAAGTAAATTCTTTAGTCATCTTCATCTCATAATCTATTTCAATTCTTTCAGCTGTTGTAATAAAATCAAACAACATATTTTTAGAAGCAAAATCATAACTCAACGCTGTATATCCGGTTGTAAGTTTTTTGAGATTTTTCAATATTTCCTGAGTAATGTTTTTATACCGCTTAATATCATTATTTATATTTTTAGCAAGCTTTCTAACCCCGTCAACTAATAATAATGCCGGTTTCAGACTCTCCTTCGATTTAAAAAGATTATCTTTAATTGACTGCATATCGTACTTAAACTCACTTATTAACTCTCTGTTTTCAATCGCATTGGAATCTTTTAAAGCCTCTTCTAAAGGAATGTTGTTAAATCCGTCAATTTGCGCACCTACAAGCGAGGTATTTATATATTCTCTGTCAGGATACATCTGAGTAAATTCACTCAAAGGTTGGATAAATGCAGAATAAACAGATTCTGTCGGAATCATATCACCCTGTATACCTTTTACGTAATATAAAGAAGCATTTAAATTTTTTAACCGCTCCAAAGCAATTCTTTTTCTTTTTTCGGGACTTTCATAGTTTCCAAGTGAATTACAAAAATTTTCAAAGTCTTTTGCTGTAATCTCCCATTTTTTTAGGCTTTTATTGTATTCACAAACTAAATCCTTATAAGCAGAATCTTTACTGTAGCATTGTCCTTTTATATATGCCAAATCCTGACCTACAAGAACAATCTTTGAACAGCCTAAAATTCTTGCAACATTTAAAGCCGTGTAAGAAACCGTACCTTTTGAAAAATATTCATCATTGTTAATACCTGATAAATTACACCAAAATGAATTAACAGGAAGATTCTGCGATACATGAGAGTACGTTTTTTTAAATTCAAATTTTCTTAAATTAGGATTAGAATACGGTTCAGTAATAAAATTAACATCTTTTAAATCCAATCCTGCAATCTGTTTTGAGCAATCATTAGCTTCTATAATACAAAGGAAATCCGGTATAATACCATGCTTGTTTAATGTTTTCATTGCAGTTCCAACCGTAATTAATACAATATTATCTCTGTATTTTTTTATTGTTTCTATATTCCTGTCTAATGTAGGGCCGGCAGAAACAACAACTGCAGTTTTACCTTTGTATCTGTCTTTAAACTCCAAAATCGGAATTTCATTTATTAATTTAGGGATGTTACCAATTATTTTTAAAATAAGCGGATAAAATTTTTCTTGTGTATATCTTAAATCAAGGCTAAATCTTCCCACAGTCTGCTGAAGCTCTGATACCATATTATTAAACTGTTCTTCATTCATCTCTCTGTATGCTGTAGTAGAAAGTAAGAGCGGTGTATTTTTCATATTTGATTTTTGGTAAATAAATTCACAAGCTTCTGTAAAATCATTTGTTATAAATACATTATTTTTTATAATATCGCTGGTAAAATTAACAACACTTAATGCAGTTCTCAAAATATTCAAATCGGGTTCATATAAAATAACAGTACCTTGTGATTTAGCCGCTGCAACCTGAAATAAATACCCCAATCCTAAACCATATATTAAATGAATGGTTACAGGAGTATTTTCACACATTGAAAAAATTTCAATTGCTTCCCCTAACGGATTTATAGCATTGTGTAAATATTTACCCTTATATTTAAAATTATAAAAATTATTCTCTTTAACAAGTTCCAGAACATCACTCAAAACATGCTTTAGTAATTTTTCCGCAACACTAAATCCCCTTGCTTTTAAAGCATTAATATTATTTTCAAAAACATTATTATTCATATAATTATACTAATTCGGTTTTTTCAACTTCTTCTGTCGTAGTAAATTTAACTATATCCCCAACTTCAATATCGTTAAACTTAACAAAAGACAAACCGCATTCAAAACCTTGAGCAACTTCCTTAACATCATCTTTGAAACGCTTAAGCTGATCAACGGCGCCCTTAAAGATTTCAACACCGTCACGATAAATTGTTGCAGTATCGTTTCTGTTAATTTTACCCTCAGTAACGTAGCTGCCGGCAATCTTTTGTGTTTTACCAATTGTAAATATTTGTCTGATTTCAGCCTGACCTGTTTGAACCTCTTTAACCTCAGGTGAAAGAAGTGAAATCATTGTATGCTCTATATCTTCCAAGATTTGATAAATAATATCATACTTCTTAATAGTTACGCCTTCTCTTTCGGCAGCAGCTAAAGCGTTAGAGTCTTCTTTTACTGTAAATCCTAAAATTAAAGCATTAGAAGCGGAAGCTAACATAACATCAGCTTCAGATATATCACCAACACCAACGTGAATAATCTTCGTAACAATTTCTTTTGATTCAAAATGAGCAATCGCTTGAGAAACAGCTTCCGCAGAACCGTGAGTATTGGCTTTAATAATCAGGTTAAGATGCGGAACATCATCCTCTGCAGCACCTGCTTCTCTTCTCATGTGAGCAGGTAGCATTGCTTCTAAGCGTCTGTCACGTTCTTTTTCTTTACGTTTATCAACGATAGCTTTCATTTCTTTTTCATTTTGAACGACTTCAAAATAATCACCTGCATTAGGAACTTCCGTCAAACCTAAAATCTCAACCGGAGTAGAAGGTTCAGCCTTAACAATTCTTTCACCCGAGTCTGATAACAAGGCTCTTACTCTGCCGCAAGCAGTACCTACAACGACACAGTTACCTGCTCTTAATGTACCGTTTTGAACAAGAAGTGTGGCAACAGGACCTTTTCCCTTATCTAAGTTAGCTTCTATAACAACCCCTGATGCATTTGCTTTAGGATTAGCCTTCAAATCTTGAACCTCAGCGACAAGAAGAATGTATTCCAGCAACTCATCAATACCGTCACCCATAAGAGCTGAAACATTAACCGTAATAGTTTCACCGCCCCATGCTTCAGGAACAAGACCGTGTTCTGTTAATTGTTGAAGAACTCTGTCAGGATTTGCCCCCGGTTTATCACACTTATTTACTGCTACGATTATAGGTACATCAGCCGCTTTTGCGTGGTTTATAGCTTCAATTGTTTGAGGCATTATACCGTCATCAGCCGCAACAACAAGAATTGCAATATCAGTTGCTTTTGCACCTCTTGCACGCATTTCCGTGAAAGCTTCGTGCCCCGGAGTATCAACAAATACTATTTTCTTTTCGTGTTTGTTATCCAAATAAACCGTATAAGCACCGATTGACTGAGTAATTCCGCCGACTTCGGTTGCAACAATTTTGTGCTTCGATGCACGAATAGAGTCTAATAAAGTCGTTTTACCATGGTCAACGTGTCCCATTATTGAAACAACAGGCGCACGTTTCTTAAGAAGCTTTTTATCAACTTCTGTAAGAGCTTTTTGCTTTTGCTCCTTTTCCATTTCTTCTTCTATAAATGCATCAAAGTCTTCTTCAAGAACTTCAAGATCATACTCTGCGCAAACCTTTTTTATTGTTTCAACATCAATCAATTGGTTAACTGTAGCCATAACCCCTTGGAACATTAAGAATTTTACAATCTCTGCAGGTGTCTTTTGAATTTTATCCGCAAGCTCCTGAATTGTCATTGCCTGATTTACAACCAAAGATTTTACTTCTTCAACAGCCTCTTCTTTATGAGATTTCTTTTTATGCTTTTGTGCTGCAGCTTTTTCTAAAGAAATCATTTCCTGATCTTCTTGTTTAGATCGAAAATCTTTTTCTTTTTTCTTTCCGTCATTACGTTTTCTTGATGACGGATTACCTTTTCCTTCATAAATTTCTTGAGGGATGATTCTGCGCTCTACTAGCTTTTTATCTCCGGACGGCTTATTAAAAGGTTTCTTATCCCCTCTGTCCGAAGGTTTTCCGTCTCTTGATTTTTCCTGATTTCCGTCTTGCCTTGGAGCTTTTCGTACAATCTCAATTCTTGATTGATTTTTGTACTCAATTTTAGTTCTCTCTATTCTGACTTGAGGTTTTTCAGCTTTTTTAATAACAGGAGCCTCTTCTTGCTTTTGAGTCTCTAAAGCAGGTTTTTCTATTTTTTCTACTTTCACAAGTTTTTGAACTTTTTGGACTCTTTCAATTTGAGGGGCTGATTTTTTAACTGTTGGTTTTATTTCTTCTTGTTGTTCTTCTTGCTGCGACTTAGATTTTTTTACAACAAAAGCTTTTGGTTTTGAACTTGTACTTTTCGTTCCATATCCCAAATGTTCTTTAAGTTTGCGAATTTGCGCCGGTGTTACCGTATTTGAATGAGATTTTACTATAATATCAATCTCTGCAAATTTTTCTATAATTTCTTTACTTGTTTTCCCTAATTCTTTTGCTAATTCACTAACTCTTAAACTGTCCATCAAAAATAGTCCTTTATTTATCCTGTGTTTGTTTTGTTAATCCCAACAAATACTCTTTATCTATATTTGTATTTGTTTTTAGCATTTTATTAAGTTTGTTCTTCTTAAATGCTATATCAATACAGTCTTTATTATAACAAAGATATACAGATCTGCCAAATGTCTTTGAATTAGGCATTATGACAATATCCCCGCTTGTATGTTCTTTTGTTATTTTTATTAATTCACTTCGAGTTTTTATCTCTCCGCAAGCTGCACATTTTCTTTTATGTTCCAATATTATTCCTTAAAAATATTTTCTATATCTTTTATTGTCTTTTTAGCATTTTTTAACCATGCTGCCTCAAATTCTTCTTCTGATAATCTTTTTATCGGAGTATCAGTAATTAACGTATTCTTATGATTAACGGTTGCATCTTCTACAGCATGAAATGCAGTAAAATATCTACGCTCGTTATTCATTGACTTTCCATCTATTTGTATTTGACACCAATACCCTTTATCATCAATTTTTGCAATCTTGCCTTGCTGATTTTTTATAATATCAAGCATTGTATAAAGTTTTGGAACATCATCCACATCTTTATACTTTAATTCCTGCAAAAATTGTTTCATATCATTTTTAGAAAATTTTGCTTTAAATTGAGGTTTAACTTGTGTGTTATTGATTGGCATAATTTTCATAGTTTTTTATTTTCCTTTATAAGTATTACAGTATTGTAGGGTGCAATTATTTGCATCAACCTATACTATATATTTACCCCTATCCGACTTCTGCAAGTTTTTCCAGTTTTAATTTTTGGTCATATTCAATCAAAAGATGAATAAGTTCATCCAAATCACCGTCAATAACTGTCCAAACATTCAAGTTATGAGTTAGACGACCTTGCGGGAAATTATAAGTTCTTATACGTTCAGATCTGTCGCCGGTACCGACTTGAGAACGACGAAGGTCGGTAACTTCCTGCATCTGCTTTTGGACTTCTAAATCATACAGCTTTGAACGTAAAATCTCCATTGCTCTTTCTTTATTCTGTAATTGAGAACGTTCTTCCGTACAGAAAATCATTATACCTGTAGGCTTGTGACCTTGTTTACGTTTTGCCCGCCTGCACCGCCTGAGCGAGCCGTTGACATTTCAATATCTTCCGGTCTGATTTCTATTTCTACATCATCTACTTCAGGCATAACGGCAACAGTTGCAGTTGATGTGTGAACCCTGCCTTGTGATTCTGTTTCGGGAACTCTTTGAACTCTGTGAACCCCTGATTCATATTTAAGCTGTGAATAAACTGCATCACCTTTAATTGAAATAATGATTTCTGAATATCCGCCTGCTTCACACTCTGTTTTAGAAAGAATTTGAGTTTGCCACCCTTGTTTATCGGCATATTTTAGGTACATTCTTGCTAAATCACCGGCAAAAATATTAGCTTCATCACCGCCTGCGCCGCCTCTGATTTCTAACATAATATCTTTATCATCCATCGGATCTCGAGGAAGAAGTAAAACCTTCATCCTTTCTTCATATTCGGGAAGTTTTGCTTCATTTTCTTCCATCTCTGCTTTCAAAAACGCTTTCATTTCTTCATCTTTTTCTTCATGAATCATCTGCTTTGCTTCTTCTATGGCATCAGTTGCTTTTTTCCAAGCATAGTAAAGTTCAACAGTTTCCTCCATGGATTTTCTTTGCTTAGATAAATCACGAAACTTGTTATAATCAGCTATAACATCAGGATCGGAAAGTGTTTGACCGAGTTCTACATACCTTTTTTCAATCTTAAAGGGGTGAAATTAGGTATTTTTTCAATACTTTATATATATAAGATGGTATTATAGGAAGATTTATAAGATGGCACCGCTGACTCAAACAAATTATCAATCTATTTTGACACAAGCTAATCAACAAATGCAACAGTTGATGAACATTTCATCAAGCGGTAACTGGGAAGAAATTTTAGCTGCAATACAAAATGCTTTCCAAGGTCAAGCTTATCAACAATTACCTGGTGCAGGTAAAAGTATTTTTAACATTGAAAAAAGCGGAGAACAACTTTTTAATGGAGATGCAAATCAAAAAGCAGTAGCTTTTCAAAATATATTAAATAGTTTAACTGATTTATTAGACAATCTTGGTACTAAAAAAAGTTCAGAAGCAAATAAGGAAGTAAAGAAAAATGATGCAGAAATCAGAAAAAATGATATGGAAGCATCAAAGCTGCATCAAACATTAGATTCTAAACTTCAAGACATTATGAATCAATGTACAAATGGTGCTAAAACTATTGAAGATGCAATTAAAGAAATTGAAGCATTAGGCGGAGATAAAGGTCAAATTGCACAAGCTCAAGCTGACCTTGAACAACAATTAGCAGTAATCGAAGAAAATAAAATTATATTAAATAACGGTGTTTCTTCACCAGAAGAAAAGAAACAAGCTTTAGTTAACATATTAAGTGCAGCAAGTGCAATTAATAGTTTGGTAGCTCTTGTAAACGATTGCAAAGCTCAAATTGAAGCAAAAAATGCTATTGTAGAACAAACATCAACAGACTTAGCGGATTTAACAGTGAATGCAAGCGAAGCTCTTGGTCAAGGAATGCAAGACATGGCTCAGCTAATGCAAAACGGACAACAACTAACTGTTAAAACAGAAGCTATGTCCGGTAAAGCTATAGCAGAAACAGGTGCTGGTGAAATACAAATCGGCATTGGTCAGGAAATGACAAGCGGTGTTCAAGCGATTGCAACCGGTAGCGAAGGCATTAAATATATAATGAGCGGGAATGATAAAGTTAATGCAGGTGCTACTCTTATGAGTGGTTCGGTTCAAGGTCTTGCTCAATTAACACAATCAATGGGACAAATGAATAGCTACCTTCAATATTTTGCAAACTTCTGCAATGGTATTGGTAAATTTACAGAAGGTGCTCAAGAATTAGTCGGACAATACGATGCTACAGTAAATCCAATGATTACAGCTATTGGTTCTTGGGAACAAGTAAATTCTGCAAATACAGAATTACAAACATATTTACAAGAATATACATCTAATACTGATACAAAATCAGAATCACAAAACAAATGGCAGCCAACTTTAAACATCGGTTTTAATAATGGAAAATTCTCTTACAAATCAACAAATAATCTTCAAGATAAACAAACAGAAATCGAACAAAGCGACGCATCTAATATGCAATTTAAAGAATTTACCTTTGATACTAACCTTTTTAAAGTAAAACAATAGAATTATTTCAAATTCACTCTTAATATTACATTCCTTCAAAGTTTCCGGCTAGGACTTTTAAAGCTCTTTGTTCGGCTCTGTCCGCTCTGGCTAAAGCTGATTGAAGCCCTGAATTATCCCAAGTCTTTGAGATGTTTGCTGCGGCTTGAGACGGAATATACGAACGAGTGTTTTGATTTTTTTCCTTATCGGTTTTTATAGTTGAATCTTGGGACGGTATATATGAGTAATTATCTCTTTTCCCTTTTGCTTCTGATTTTATAATATTCTTCTCTGATGGAATGTAAGAATAGTTGTCAGCCGTTTGAATTTCTGCTTGCTGAATTGCGTTGTTATTTGCC
>CACYKP010000057.1 GCA_902775025.1 uncultured bacterium
TTTTATTGTCCGTTCATTCTTACTAGAATTAACAAGTTTTCTTTCGTCTTTTTTTACATTTAATCGCTTAAATGTGTCACTATTCTATTGTCAAGGTTCAGACAAAACGGCTGATGCCATTTTAAAATTTCTAACCTGATTGCTATTTATCAAAGTTTAAAATTTCGGGTTTTAATTCGTGCTGACACTCGAATACTTCATACTTCCTCAAGTTGTACCTTCTAAAATTGGGGACCTCGGTTATTCCTTCTGCACCCTCAGGTACTATGTCCGCACCGGCGGTTTCCTCACCGACAATTCTTATAATATTACATCAATTTTTAATGTCAACACCTTTTTTAAATTTTATTTCTTTGTCTTTACAAAAATTAATATTCATATAAAACAAAAGGCTGAGCTTACGCCAGCCTTGATAATTTTAAGTGTAGAAAATATGTGTGTACGAGATTCCAATTTATTTTTATAATTTTTTTTAAGCCATTCCCATCAACTTGTCCATTACAGCATCCATCACTGATGGCGCAAGTTCTGCACCAAATTCGTTTTCAACGATTGCATAGATTTCTTCAAATCTTTCCATATATCCTGCAATTCTATCTTCTGTTTCCGCATCAACGCCGCCAACTTCTACAGCAGGTTTTGCCTCTACATTTACAGGCATAAAGAAATTATTATTTGCCATAAACTTCATCACATCATCAGGATTTACATCTCTATGCTCCTGATTTGCATTATACGCAGTTTGTTCTTGTGCATTATTTGAATCTACATCATTGCCTTTTCTATGCGGAATATAACCTCCGCCAACACCTGATGTATTTCCGTAACCTATTCCGTGAATTCCGTCTGCCATTTTTCTACTCCTTAATTTTTCTTTATTTTCTTTACACTATATATATCGGCATTTTTTTTGAAAACTTTAGGATTTTTTGAAAAATTGTTACAAATCGTTACATTTGAGCAATTTTTACATAGAAAAATACTTTATATAAATGTGTAGAAGAATAATAAAGGTACAATTATGAGCGTTAATTTCGGGTATGGCGGATATGGTATGAATATGGGTATGAATCCAATACAAAATCAACAAAATATCAATAATTCTAATCCATATAATTGTAGAGTATGTGATGTAAATGGAGTAGTTCCATATAATCACAAGACTTTTGTAAACCCCATTCCAAGAGTGTCTGCTAACCCTACATTTTTAGATAGATTGATTTGCAGATTGATGGGCGGATAAAAATAAGAACAGTAATTTTTTATCACCTTTTTCTTTTCACGAAAGAGGTGATTTTTTATGCTCATTTATATATATTTCATGATAATATTACATTATGGAACTTAATATAGGAGTCTAAATATGGCTAAAGATTGCAGTTTTGATATTGTTTCCGAATTTGATAGACAAGAGCTTGTTAATGCATTAGATCAAGTTAAAAGAGATTTAACTTCACGCTTTGACTTAAAAAACTCTAATTCTTCTATCGATTTAGATGGAGATAAATCTATTACAATTACCACAAATGATGAAATGAAGTTAAGAAATATTTTTGACATTCTTCAAACTAAACTTGTAAAACGCGGTTTAAGTATAAAAATTCTTGATGCTCAACCTATGGAAAATGCTTTAGGCGGAAACGTTAGACAAGTTTTCAATCTAAAAAAAGGTTTAACTCAAGAGCTTGCTAAAAAAATTGTTGCAGACATAAAAGACTCAAAATTAAAAGTTCAAGCATCAATTCAAGGTGAGCAGGTTCGTGTAAGTGGGAAAAGCAAAGATGATTTGCAGGAAGTTATCGGACTTTTGAGAAAAAACGAGGATAAATACGATATTCCGCTACAGTTTACTAATTATAGATAATAAATAGTGCAAATAATTGCACCCTACAGCTACTGTATAATAACTACAAATAGAGGTTACCCCTCACCCGAATTTCTAAGTTTCGCACAGCTCAACTTGAAATTCTTCCCTCTCCCTAAATGGGCGAGGGTGGAGGATAGATAAATGCTTAATATAGAAAATACAATAGATAGAATAAGAGAATTAATAGATAACGGTGATAACCTTCAGCTTAAAGAAGAACTTGAAACTTATCACTCTGCTGACCTTGCGGATATTTTTCAGGAATTAAAACCTGATGAACGTCTTGCTTGTATTACTAATGTTAATGAAGAACTTGCCTCCGATGTTATTGAATATTTACCTCCTCAACTACAAGTTGAAATATTAGGTGATATTGATGAAAATTTAGCTTCAAGACTTGTGTCAAAACTACCTCACGATGATGCTGCCGATGTCTTGGGTAACATGGAAGAAGATGATACGGAAGCTTTCTTGGAAAACTTGCCGCAAAAGTTTTCATCTGACGTCAGAGAGTTGTTAACATACAATGAAGACACAGCAGGCGGTATCATGAACCCTTTGGTTCTGACTGTTTATGACAACATGACTGTTCAAGAAGCTTTAGATACAATTCGTATTAAGGCTGAAAAAGATAACATGGAATTGTATTACGCATACGTTGTTGACAAAAACTTGCATCTTGTTGGTGTTTTATCACTCCGTACATTGATGACAACACCTGTTGATTTAAACGTATCGGATATAATGATTAAGGATTTGGTCAAAATTCATGTTGACGATTATCAAGACTACATCGCTGATGTATTTATGAAATACCAATTCAATGCTCTGCCGGTTGTTGATTTATATAACCACTTAAAAGGGATTGTTACTTGGGATGATGTTCAGGATATTGTTGAAGAAGAAACAACAGATGAGATCCTGCAGTCTTCCGGTATCGTAACAGACCTTGGTGAAGACGATGACGATGTCTTAACAGGTAGTATAAGACACGCAATAAAAGCTCGTGTTCCTTGGCTTTTAATAACTCTAATAGGTGAATTTATTGCAGTTTCAATTACAAGCAGGTATGATAAGACTTTTAATGCACTTCCGATAGTTGCGGCATTTATGCCTCTTTTAGCAGGCTTAGGCGGAAATATCGGAACACAGTCAATAACCCTTATGGTTCGTGGTATGTCAACAGGTCAAATTACGCTAAGCTCAGGCTGGCACTATATTTGGAGAGAAACTATTACAGGATTAAGCATAGGTGCATTATTCGGTTTGGTAGTTATGTTAGTAACATGGGGTTGGCAAGGTCATGTGCAGTTAGGAATTGTAGTCGGAATAGCTATGTCATTAAATATGACAATCGCAACAATGATTGGAACTTGCACACCGTTAATCTTGAAAAAAATGGGTTTTGACCCCGCTGTCGCATCAGGTCCGGTTATTGCTACAACCATTGACGTTATAGGTTTGGCAGTTTATTTGACACTTGTAACTTGGTATTTGGTAAGCATTTAGGGGTAAACATATATGGTAAAATAATTGCAAAGTATGTAGCTGCAAGCTACATAAATAAACCCTCTCAAAATAGAGAGGGCAGAATTTCAACAAGAGAGCTTCGCTCGAATGTTAGAAATTCGGGTGAAGTTTAACCTTTATAATAAACATACCAAAAGGTGGGCAAACATTCGTTTTGCCCACCCTACGCAACTTTATATTATTTGTTGGGTTGTATTTCCGTTTTATTAATAATTAAATTACCGCTTGCAGCTTTATTATCAATGTCTGTGGTAACAACTTTATCAGCATCTTTTTCAAATCGTTGCATCATTCTGTCAAGAATTTTCATAAAACCATTAAAACCAGGCACATTGCCCTTCATTTTATTTATAGTTTCAATAAAACCCTCTTTAAACATTTCATATGTTTTTTTATCTGCACTATCAGCAATCGTTAAAACTTCTTCCATTACTTCTTCATTTCCAGCAAACATAACGACTGCAGATTTTGTTAAAAATACAGACATTTCAGCACCATTTTCTAATTTTCCCTTATCTTTGCCCTGAAAATTTTTATCTTCGTCAATACTAATAGCTAATGCTCTTAAAGCTGCATTTTTAATATTTGAAATGTCAAAACCCATAACAAATACTCCTTTCTAAGTATAACTTTTACTTTTTAATTTAATTCCATATCCTATATATCGGCATAATTTTCAAAAACTTTAGGAGTAATGGATACATTTTCTCTATTCCATTCTATTCTATTCGGCATTATGACAGGTCTTCAGCCTTTTGTAAAGATTTTAAAAATTTTATTACAATATTAAGTTTTGTTACACACAAAAAAAGAGGGTGCGAAAAAAGTGTCGATTTAAAGATTCTTCGGCTTTAGCCTCAGAATGACGGCACGATTAAAGCCAAATAGACACGTCATTCTGATGGAAATAGCCATTTTGCCCAAAGAATCTCTTTTTTGCCTGTACAAACTTTTCCCGCAAACTCAAAACAATAAAAATACGCTCGATTTCTCGAGCGTATTTTTTATATTTTTTAGATAATTTACCCCTACCTTAGTATTTGTAGTGAGCAAATGCTTTGTTAGCTTCAGCCATCTTGTGGGTGTCTTCACGCTTTTTGCAAGCTTGTCCGCTTCCGTTTGAAGCATCTATCATTTCATTTGTTAATTTTTCTACAAATGATTTTCCGCTTCTATTTTTAGCAGCTGCAATAATCCAAGATGAAGCAAGTGCAAAACCTCTGTCTGGTTTAACATCGATAGGTACTTGGTAAGTTGAACCACCGATACGTCTTGCTTTAACTTCTAATAATGGAGTTGCATTAGTAACAGCTTTTTGGAATATTTCCAAGCCTTTTTCGTTAGTTCTTTCTTCAATCTTAGCGATTGTTGCATAGAAAATCTTTTCAGCTAAAGACTTTTTACCGCGTCTCATTACACGGTTGATAAATTTAGATACATCTACGCTGTTATAAATAGGGTCAGCTGTAGGAATTCTTCTTTCAGGTTTTGATCTTCTTGACATTATTTCTTACCTCCCTTAGCTTTCTTAGCACCATATTTAGAACGGCTTTGTGTTCTGTTTGCAACACCGGCAGTATCTAAAGTACCACGAACAATGTGATATCTAACACCAGGAAGGTCTTTTACCCTTCCACCTCTTATTAGAACAACACTGTGTTCTTGAAGGTTGTGTCCGATACCCGGGATATATGAAGTAACTTCAAATCCGTTAGTAAGTCTGACTCTGGCAACCTTTCTCAATGCAGAGTTTGGTTTTTTAGGGGTTGTTGTGTAAACCCTTGTACATACGCCGCGTCTTTGTGGACAATCCATAAGAGCCGGCGATTTGGTTTTGTCATGCAGCTTCTTACGTTCTTGACGAACCAGCTGATTCATTGTAGGCATAATCGTTCTCCTTTATTTTTTGCCTTTGTAATACTATTGTTTTAAAGTGAATAAGTTAATAGGTGAATAAGTTCGTTAATGGCTCCGCCAAATTATTAAATTTTCACCTGCTCATTTATATTTCTTTTTCATTTAAAACATTTTGAGGATATGAGTTTTACTTTATTAAAAACGGCTATTCGTACGTTATTAATACAGTGGAAGCCTCATTTACCCCCACCCCTTAGCCGTCAAATCCGGCAAGAAAATTTCGACTAGGGTAACTTTATACTAGGACGAACATGCTCTTCTGTCAATTATATATAGTTTTTTATTAAGTTTATTTAATATTTTTCTAAAAATATAGCCATTTGCCTGATAGACTTTTAGTTAATATCAAAGACAATAATAAGTAAGAATAGTTGCCGGAGAGAAAAAATGTTTACTAAAAGAGAAAATGATGTTATAAATTTGCTGATTAAAGGATATAACAATAATGAAATATCTGAAAAACTAATGATTACAAACCACACAACAAAAGCACACTTAGCATCAATTTATCAAAAACTCGGTGTTGCTAACAGGGTTCAAGCTACTGTCAAATATTTACAAATGACTTATAATCTCAAAAATAATTAGCAAACATAATAATTCTTACAATATACAAATAGATAATACTATTTTTTATATTTTTTTCTATCATTTTATTATGAAAAAAATCTTAGTTTTATTTACAGTTTTTGTATCAATATTAGTATTAATTAATTACTGCTCACACAGACATATAACTGCCGTATTTGAAAATCTTCGTCCTTTTGACGGGAATGTCAGTGTCTACTATAAAGGTATTAAAATAGGCAAAGCTGCTGACCGTATTATAAATGATGACGGAATAAGAACAAATGTTAAAATAACTTTGCGTAATAAAAAATTAAAACTGCCGCTAAATACTAAAGCCGTTTTAAAAAAAAGGATAAAAAACGACAAAGAAATTGACTATATAGAACTTGTTTATCCGGAAGTCCCTTCTGAAAAATATATCAAAGAAAACTCGCATATTCACGGATACACAACAATTGATGTTAAAGAATATTTGAAAAATCAAACTCCAGAAGATTTAGACAAAGTTAAATCTAACCTTTTGACAGCATCAGAAAATCTATATACCACGCTTGATTCAATCGGAGGACTGTTTGTGCTTTTACAAGACATACTACAGGAAAATAGGGCAAATATTAAAAACTCGTCATCAAATTTTAAGGATACTACACATAACATAAACAAAGTTACTAAAAAAATTGATAACATAATTATAGAAGAACAGTGGAATAACACATTCAGAAATTTGGAAAACTCAACCGGAGGACTTCATAATTTTACACACAATATAAATAATACTATTTTAGATTTTGACAAAACTATACCGGATACATTACAAAATACAAATGAGATTACTGATAATCTAAGCTCTATAACTTGCGGTATCAGACAAACTTTGAGTAAAAAATTTGGCGGACTGAGACTGTTTTTCGGCAAAGTTATTCAAGAAGAATAAGGAATATTAAATTGTGAAAACATCTGCAGCATTTATTTTTAACACAATTTTTTGTAAACAAATTATAAAATATTTTCTTAAAAATAAACAATTAAAATTGAACGAAAAAAGAAAAATGTTAAACGGAGAGTTCTATCAAGCAGGCTTAGATTTAAAACTTTTTTCTGAAAGACAACATTGCAAAAATCTTTGTCATCAACTAAACAACACCTCACCACTTTTTATGCGTATGAGAAATATATTATTAAAAAAAATATTAGGAAAGACAGGAAAGTCCTTTCTTATTGAGCAACCTTTTATGTGCGACTACGGATACAATATTGAAATAGGTGAAAACTTTTGCTCAAACCATAATCTCTTAATTCTTGACTCCGCAAAAGTTCACATAGGAGATAATGTACTAATCGGGCCTAACTGTAGCTTTTACACATCAACCCATCCAATAAATTATATAGAAAGAGAACTTGGAACAGAGCTTGCAAAACCCATAAATATAGGTAACAATGTATGGCTGGGAGGTAATGTGATAGTTTTAGCAGGTGTAACAATTGGTGAAAATTCAGTCATTGGCGCAGGAAGTGTTGTTTCTAGAGATATCCCCCCTAACACAGTAGCAGTCGGAAATCCTTGCAGAGTTATTAAGAATATAAATGATTAGATTTTATTTCCCTTCATTAAAATGCAGAATACAAAATGTGATTCTTAAAAGAGTAGGTTGTGGTAAATTGTTAATTTACCGCAACAAAAATATGCATGATATATTGTTGTCGTGGTAAATCTTACGATTTACCACGACCTACAGACTAATCCAAAACATCACAAAGCCAATTCCCACCATTAAGGCTCATATAAGGCAATTGATTTTGATTTTGATTTTTATTTTCTGTTTTTAATGTTTTTTCACCTAATGCGTATGGATGAAGTTGTGGCTTAATATCGGCATATAATTTATCTGCACTTTGAGAAAGTAACTTTCTTACACTCATAACTCTAAAATCTCCATAAAATTTTGGATTTTGAGTAGTGTAGCTTAAATAAACATTTGGTTGTTTTTTAACTTTCCCTGATTTGTATATACGCAAATTAACATCCATATTGTTATCAGACATCATCTTTACATACTTCTGAAATTCTTTATTATCTAATATTTTTTTTACAGTTTTGCTTGAGCCTTGTTCAGCCTTTACAATGTTTAAGCCTCTAAAATTAGTAGATGTTTTTAAAACTTGCATTATATACTCCTTTCGATTTTTATACTAAAAGAGAGAACTAATCATCCGATTAATTCTCTCCTTATTTAAAATAGATGTTGGCAGCGAGCTATCTTCCCAGGTGCTACGCACGTAGACAACTTACAAGTTTGTAGTTTAACCTACCAACCTATATATTTACCCCTGGCCCTCCAAGTATTGTCACCGTTATGAGTCTTTACGACCGTGTTCGGGATGACTCTGCCGAAGGAAAAGGTGACTAGCGACCTGTGAGCAGAGTGCGAAGCCTAAAAGACTTGAAAACAATAATTTTATTCAAGTCTTTTTGCGTAGACACGTTTAATGCGAACAGGTCAAGACAAATGTCACGTTTTCCTGAGAGGAAGGGTGGTTTGCGGATTTTTGCAAGAGTGAGCGAAAGCGAAACTCGTCCCTGTGAACAACCTGACGAAGTGCTGTTTTTCGTAAGAAAAACATAAACGAAGTGCAAAGGTTGTGAACTGCAAATAATCCAAGACAACAAAAAAAAAGAAACCGATTGTCCAACCGATTTCTTTTTTATCTAAAATAGATGCTAGCAGCGAGCTATCTTCCCAGGAGGTGGCCCTCCAAGTATTG
>CACYKP010000058.1 GCA_902775025.1 uncultured bacterium
GGTAAACGGGTTTATTACTTGAAAGTTGAGCACATGCCCATCGGCTATTAAAACATCCCCAACTTCTAATTTTGAAATATCTCTTTCAATATACGGTTCAACTTTATCGTGGTATGCTTTCTCTCCCTCTCTCATAATTATCCATTTTGAATAATTCTGCTTTTTAAAATGTTCCGCAAATCTTCTGAATGTCAGGTTGCACGGAATATCCTCATATCCTCGTTTTTCTAAAATATGCTTGGTTAAACTTATAGATTTTCCGATACTGAATTTATTTGGGTGCAAAAGATAAGTCAGGAAAACTTTTTTCATTTCATCATTGAGTTTTGAATTATATTCCCCAAGTTGATTGGTTTTTCTCTGCGGAAGTAAACCTTTAGTTCCGTAGTTTTCATAAGCCTTAACCCAGCGGTGTAAAGTCCCGATTGATATTGTTCCGACAAACTTAAATATTTGCGGTAAATATAATCCGCTGTTGTACAAATCTAAAAATACCTCGTCAGCTTCTTTTTTAGTCGGGTATTTTGTTCTTAAATTAAATAATGCTGTTACTACATCTACTCTTGCAAGTGCATTCATTTTAGCATTTTCGGATATAAAATTGGTTTTGTTTTCAGCAGGAATTATTGCTGTAGTTTTAATTTCTGCATCTTCAAGCTTTTCCTGTATTTCGGGTTCTAATGATGAATACAATATTTCATAAGATGTTCCGCCGTTAACTTTAATTTCTCTTGCTATATATTTACCCTTTTGAATAGCAATCCTTATTGAGCGGGTGCTTTTAAGTCCCTTTATTTCTGCTATGCGTTTGATATCAATATATGTTTCATTCATCGTACACACAGATTAACTCGTTTCAAACCACATTGGAACACCATTTCCGAGCTTTATGTTGTTTTGTGTCTTTGAATTTATTTTTTCCGCATCCTACCTTTGAACAAAAATTACCGACCTTTATCCTATGGCTGAAAGGTAAAGTTTTCTGTAAATAAATTGGAAATGTAACCAAATGTCCATCAAATGTCAAATAATCGTTTTATCCGTACAATTTAGTAAAATTGGGGAAACACAGGCTATGATTATTGAAGAAAAATTTCTTTTCCGGATTTTTGCCGGACTTTTGGAGCAGAAAAAGTGACATTTAGGAACATTTGCGAACGCATAAAAAGATTTTTTCCGACCGCCCAAACCTAAACACACACTAAACTTTGCCGAATAATCATTTTATTCGTTCAAATAAAATGTCCTGTTAAAATATAATACACATACATAAAATCAATTTAATTAACAAGATCAAAATTTAATCCGGAGAGGGAGGGATTCGAACCCTCGGTAGAGTTTCCCCTACAGCGACTAAACCGCTCGGACACCTCTCCATAAAGTTATTATAATTATATCACTAAAATGCTTATTTATTCCTCTGGAAGAATTTTGCTATTTCTTTGTGTTCCAATATTTTAGATATAGGTCTTCCATGAGGACAAGTAAAAGGTTTTTCACAGCTTCGCCAATTCCTTATAATCTCTTGCATCCGGAATTGATTTAAATATGTATTGGCTTTTACTGCTGCCTTACACGATGTTGTAATCAGAATTTGTTCTTCAATATTATCTATATCACCTGAAATATGTTCTAAAATATCTGCTAAAATCTCCTGTGGCGGTATCTTTGATAAAAGCTGAGGAACTTTTCTGAATATAACCTCGTGGTCTGACATAAAATCTATCTCGTATCCAAACTTCAACAATTTGTCTTTATTTGTTTCCAGAAGCTCTTTATCACTTGGCGAAATCTCAATTATATCTGAAACAAACAAAAGCTGGCAATCTATGTTTTTTGATTTTTTAAGCTGCTCATATATATACCGTTCTTCTGCAATATGCTGATCAACAATCTCTAAGCCTTCTTCCCGTTCAATTAAAATATATGTTTTTTTGTATTGACCGATTATTACATCTTCTTCAATATTTTGTTCTTGCGGTATAAACTTTTCTTGTGTTAAAGTTTTTTGTACAGAAGAACTGTATTCAATTTTTCTCGGAAATTCTTTTATCTCAGCTGATTTAGGCTCTGGCTCGGTGAAAAAAGTTCCGATTGTAATATTAGGGTTAACGTATATATCGTCTTGAACAGGCTCGGTATTTTCGGTTTTTTGCTTGTTGGGTACCGAAGTAATCGGTCTGAGATACGGAATATTTGATATTTTTTCTTGTTTTATTCCCGAAAGTGCGCTATCAACTGCCGAGTATATAAAATTGAATACTTGGTTCGGATTTTTGTATTTAACTTCTTTCTTTGACGGATGTACGTTGACGTCTACATCTTCAGGCGGTAATTCAAGATTAAGCACAATAAACGGATATCTGTTACCTACAAGGTTTTTATATACCGTGTCAACAGATTTTTGAAACACAGGACATTTTACAATCCGAGAATTTACATACATATAGTAATCTTTTTTGCTGGAACGTGTGTAATCAGGAGTGCTTACATAACCTGAAATCTTTAGACCTGATATTTTATCCGTTTTTAAAACTTCTCGAAAATTTTTATTAATATCTTCATTGAACAGTTCCTTCATAGTTTGAACCAAACTGCTTTGTCCTGTTGTTTTTAATGTTGTTTTCCCGTTATTTTTTAGCTCAAAAGAAACTTCAGGATGCACAAGCGCAAGTGCTTGGACTAATTCTGAGATATAAGCGTATTCGGTTTTTGCTGATTTTAAGAATTTTAAGCGAGCAGGTATATTATAGAAAAGATCTTTAATCTCCATAATTGTACCTATTGCACAACCAGTTTTTGCCTGCTTAACCTCTGAATTTTCACATTCAACTTTTGTTCCGTACTCAAAGTCCTTAGTTCTTGTTATGCAGGTTAATTTAGAAATAGATATAATACTTGCAAGAGCTTCTCCTCTAAATCCCATAGTTGTAACATTATATAGGTCTTCTCCTGTTTTGATTTTACTTGTGGCATGCTTGGAAAATGCAAGAATAATATCATCAGGATGTATTCCTGAACCGTTATCTGCAACACGAATATTTCTGCATTCGTTTTCTATTTCTATACTGATTTTTGAAGCACCTGCATCAATCGAATTTTCAACAAGCTCTTTAACAACAGAGTAAGGACGTTCAATAACTTCTCCGGCTGCTATCTGGTTTATAACATTTTTCGATAGTTGGATTATTCTCCCCATAAAAATCCCTCTTATAATATTATTATACTTCAAAATTTGTTTTAGGTATAATGTTTATTATTAATGGAGTATAAATGCAAATGGCAATAAAACGAAACAAAAATAAAAAAATAAAAGTAGCATTCCCTCATATGGGAACAATATCTATAGCCTGGGCTGCAGGGTTAAGAAAGGTGGGAGTCGAACCCTATGTTCCTCCATATACAAGTAAAAAAACTCTTTCTTATGGGACAAAAAATTCTCCGGAAGCGATTTGTCTTCCGTATAAATTAATCTTGGGAAACTTTATAGAAGCAATCGAAGGCGGAGCTGATTACGTTGCGATGATTACTTCCCCGGGAATTTGCCGACTTGGTGAATACGGTAACAATATTTATACAACACTTAAAGATTTAGGATACAATGCAAATTATATTGAATTGTCATTATATGACGGCATAAAAGGTTTGTACAAGTTTATGAGAGAAATCTCAGGTAAAAATGATCCGATTCTAATTCTAAGAGCAATCAATATTACAATCAGAAAAATTTTTGTTATAGATGATTTAGACAAGGCTCTTTCATACTATAGAGCGAGAGAATTAAAGTATGGTGATGCTGAAAAGAATTATAAAAAAGCATTAAAACTTATAGATAAAGCAGATTCAACTCGTGAACTCGGTAAAGCTTATGATTTAGCGTTAAAAGAAATTGAAAAAACAGAAATTGATCCAAACAGAGAAGTTTTGAATGTAGATTTAACCGGTGAAATATTCTTAGTGAATGATGAATTTTCTAATCAAAATATAGAACGAGAATTAGGTAGAATGGGTGTTCAAACAAGAAGAAGTTTAACCGTAGGAAGCTTCTTAAAAGATGCAATTATTCCTAAAGCGTTTCAAAATAAAGAAACACACTTACAAAGGGCTGAAAGAATGGCTAAACCTTATTTGATGCGTGATATAGGCGGTGATGCACTGGAATGTGTGTCAGATGTTGTTTTTGCTGATGTAAAAGGAAAAGATGGAATTATTCACATATCGCCTTTTACTTGTATGCCTGAAATTATGTCTCAAAATATTTTCCCGACTATGAGAATGGAACATGAAATACCTATTTTACCGCTTATAATGGATGAACAAACGGGCAGAGCAGGATATATTACACGTTTGGAAGCTTTTGTTGATTTAATGCGACGCAAAAAACGCGCAAAAGAAGGAAAAAATAAAACAAGAGTTTAATTTGTAACATTTTTGTAATATTTTGTTTTTTATTGTCAATTTTTAATTTTCACCTGTTTTATATTAGGTATAAGTAGTGTAGTAAAAATAAAGAAAGAAGGTTCAGTTATGCCTGAAGTTCAAAATGTAGGAGCTGCTGATTACGCTCAATATCAACCATCGCAATATCCTCAAGACAATTATGAACAAGATTACAATGCTCAACCTGAGATGTATGATGAAAATTATGCTCAAATGCAGGCTGCTAATAAATCAAGAATGGGTGCAACAGTAGTAGCAGGATTAATAGCTGCCGGTATTGGTGTTTGCGGTTATATGATAGGCAAGAAAAGCGGTAAAGGTACTGATGCTATAAAAAAAGAATTGGAATCTGTAAAACAAGAATTAGCGGATTTAAAAAATTCAGAAGCAATAAAGAATTACGATAAGTTGAAAACTGCATCTGAAGAGGTGGAAAAATTTGTCGGAGAAAAACATTGGTATAATTTCTTTGGTGTTAAAAATAAAATTAAAAATGCATTTTCATTTTTGAAAGAAGATTCTAAAAAGACAGCAGATGAAGCAAAGGATAACGTAAATAAAGAAGCAGAAAAAGCTGTTGATAAAGCAAAAGATGCAGCTGCTGAGTTAAAAGAACATGCAACAGATTTAAATAAATAAGAAATAATCAATTGTAATTAAAAATAAAAAGGAGAAGTAAACTTCTCCTTTTTATTTTGTATTTACCCCTCAGGAGAAACTCCCCAATGGAGTTTATTTCTAAGAACAGAATAAAAATTATTATTTTTCAAGAATGCAAGCTTAGCTTTATCAGGTGCTATATGAATAGAAGTTTTTTCAACACATTTTGTTGTAACAAAACCGTCTATAGAAACAGATAATAAATCATCACTTGTTTTAACCGTGATGTGTTCTCCAGATGGTACAACCAGTGGTCTGGCATTAAGTGTATGCGGACAGATTGGAACAATTACTATAGCATCGAGTTCCGGATGTAAAACAGGACCTCCTGCTGAAAGCCCATAAGCAGTTGAACCTGTCGGAGTTGATATAATAAGCCCGTCAGCTATATAATCGCATACAAATTTTCCGTTGATTTCTAAGAAAAATTTAGAAGTTCTGCTTGGATTACACCCTTTTATGACGAAATCATTAAGTGCAATATATTCTCCCGATTGAAGCATAATTCTGTTTTCTGTTATGTAATTCCCATCTTGAACGGCTTCAATAACTCCTTCTATTTCTTCGACACCTGCCTGAGCCAAAAAACCTAATCTGCCGACATTGATACCAAGAACGGGAATATTTTCTTTTGCGTAAAATCTTGCAGCGCGGAGTAGTGTTCCGTCTCCGCCTATAATAAATGATATATCGCCAAAGTATTCCATTTTTTCTAAATCAAATGTTCTAAATTCAACGTTATATTTCAACAAAGCCTGTTCAATCTTTTCTAAGGCTTTTCTATAATCAGGAATATATCTGTTAAATATTAAATTAATTTTCATACGCTAGATTATAGCATAGATTGAGATTTTATGGTATTATATAAAACAACAAGGGGAAGAGATTATGATACAAATGAAAGTAATGGGTATAGCGCTTGATGTGAGGACAAATTCTCCGATTGTTGTTCTTCATGATTTGGATAACAGAAAAGCTTTACCTATTTGGATTGGTTCTGCTGAAGCAAGTGCAATAATAAGATGTATTGAAGGACTAGTTGTTGCGCGTCCGATGACACATGATTTGATTGCTAATTTAATAGAAAAAACCGGATATACTTTAGAAAAAATAGAGATAAATAATGTAGAAAAAGAAACGTATTATGCGACATTGTTTTTGAATAAAGATGGTGAAATTCTTGAACTGGATGCACGCCCGAGCGATGCAATTGCGGTTGCAATGAGATGTGAAGCGCCGATTTTTGTTACTGCAAATGTTCTTATGACAGGTTCTGTGTCAACTGATACTGCTAAAGATGAGGAAGAAGCTCAAGAGTTTAAAGACTTTATTCAAAATATTAAACCTTCGGATTTCGAAAAACTGATGAAGGGAAAACACGAAGAGTCGGATCAATAGGGGAAAATAACCGATTTATTATCTTAGGAGAGAGAAAAGCATGGTTACATTAATATCAATACTGGTGAGTATATTATTTGCTTGTGAAGTCGCTTTAGTAAAGTTTTGCCAAGTAAAAAAACGTTCACTTGTAGTATTTAGTTTATTTGTAATGCTTTTGGTTGTTACAGCATTAATGGTAACAGGTGATATTACTTTAGCTTATGGAGGATTGGAATAAATGAATATAAATACTAATTATGACAATTTAGAGCAAAGTTACCTGTTTTCAACAATAGCTAAAAGGGTAAATGATTATATAGCAAAGAACCCTGATAAAAAAGTCATCAGGTTGGGTATAGGCGATGTAACTTTACCTTTATGCAAAACCGTAACTGATGCTTTGCATAAAGCGGTTGACGAAATGGGTGTTCAATCAACTTTTAGAGGATACGGTCCTGAGCAAGGATATGATTTTTTGAGAGAAGCCGTTCAAGGTTATTATAAAAAACATAATGTTGATATCGAACTTGATGAAATATTTATATCAGATGGAGCAAAAAGTGATTTGGGTAATATTCTTGACCTTTTTGCTAAGGATAATGTTGTTTTGGTTCCGGATCCTGTTTATCCTGTGTATGTCGATACAAACATTATGGCAGGACGTGAGGTTAAATTTATTGATGCAAATGGCGAAAATGAATTTCTTCCTTTGCCTGATAAAAGTGTAAAAGCGGATATCATTTACATTTGCTCGCCTAATAATCCTACTGGTGCGGTTTATAACAAAGCTCAATTAAAAGAATGGGTTGATTATGCACTATCTAATAAAGCAATTATTCTCTTTGATTCTGCCTATGAATGCTTTATATCAGATGAGAATTTGCCACGATCAATTTATGAAATAGAAGGTGCAAAAGACTGTGCAATAGAATTTTGTTCTCTTTCAAAGACTGCAGGATTTACCGGTACAAGATGCGGATATACAATTGTTCCTAAAAATTTAGGTAAACTTAATAAAATGTGGGTACGACGTCAAACTACTAAATTTAACGGAGTTCCATATATTGTTCAACGTGGTGCGGAAGCGGTATTTACAGATGAAGGTCAAAAAGAAATTAAAGTAAATATTGCATACTATAAAGAAAATGCTAAAACTATTTCTGATACCCTAAATGAATGTGGTATATGGCACGTTGGCGGAAAACATTCACCTTATATTTGGCTTAAATGTCCAAATGATATGAAGTCTTGGGAATTCTTTGATTATCTTCTTAACAATGCTCAAATCGTAGGAACTCCGGGTTCAGGTTTCGGAAAAAACGGTGAAGGGTATTTTAGATTAACTTCATTTGGCTCTAAAGAAAATACAGTTGAAGCAATGGAAAGATTTAAAAGGTTGTTTAAGTGAAAAATTAAGTAAAAAAAAAAGGCTTTAAGCCTATTTTTATTTGCTAATTTCTTTTCTTGCGTCTGCCATTCCCTTTTGGTATGCATCATTTTGCCTGCCTGCAAGAGTTATTAAATTCCAATAATGAGTAGAGCCGACTAAATTGTTGTAACCAAGTTTAACGTCATAGTCGTTAGGAGCATTATTTCTTGATTTCAAAAATTCTTCAGCACTTACATATTTTGCATATTCTTTTCTAGGATTTCCTATGATATCGTTTGTCATAATAGTATCTAATGGAGCTTTATATTTTGCTTTTCTGTGATGAATACCGTTCACGCTGTCCCTTATCAATTGTTGTCCTTCTAAATAAGCTTGCTTTGCTTTAGCTTCAACTAAAAGACTGTCCCAATATGCTATTGCTTCACCGTTGTATTGGTCTGAGTTATATTGTTGTCGTGCAAACCTTTCTGCTTTAAGAAGTTTGTTTTCATACTTTGTATCAGAACAACTTGCTACTGTTCCTGCAAGCATTGATAATCCAATCATTCCATACGATACTTTTTGAATATTCATAAACTAATCCCTTTTTGATAGGTACTAAGCTAATATATAACAAACATTACGCTAATTCAATAATTCGTCAATATCTATAACTGTTTTAAGCTTTAATGCAAAAATGTTTGGTTTATTTAAAAGTGCAAGTTTAACTGCATCTTTTTCAGTTGTAACAATGTTCCCTTCAATATTTTCAATATCAGCTAAACTGTATTGATGATGATCTTCAAATGTAATTTTGTCTTTTATACTATAATCACCATCCAAAAATTTATAGAATTGTTCAGGTTGACCGATTGCTGAAAGTGCGGTGATTTCTGTACCTTTTTCAAGATGTTCACCTGATATAATATTATAAACGTAGTCCGGCTCTGTTTTACAAACTAAGGTCTTTACTCCTTGTTTTTTTGCTAAGATTTTAGCAAGTTTTTCTGCCCTTGAGTGATCTTTATTTTTGCTTACAATAACAAGTTTGCTTTTCTATGCTGAAACCCGTCATCAAGTATAATTTTTGTACAGTCTAATTCTTCTATTGCGTATTTTGCTGCTTTGTATCTGTTTGAACAAGTAAGAACAGCACAGCCGTCAATATTTACCCCTAACCAGTATGGCTCATCACCTGCCATATCTGCTTTATAGTAAAGATTTATTCCATCAGATATAACGTGTACAATTTTATTATTTAACCTTCCGCCGTATCCTCTTGATATTATTGCAGGTTTTTCGCCTTTTGATATATAATATTTAGCAATTTCTGCTACAACAGGGGTTTTCCCGACTCCTCCAGTCGTAAAATTCCCGACTGATATAACAAAAGCGTTTACTTTTTTAGGCATAATTATTTTTTTGTCATATAACCGGTTTTTTAAATAACTTGCTATGCCATAAAAATATGAACAGAATCTTAGTACTTTAAATAAAAAGCCGTTAGCGTTTTTATTATAATGTAATTTTGTAATTTTAGTTTTTAAATTCATACTTTGAAATTTTATCAGAATAAAAGTATTAAATCAAATATGGCAAAATGCAAAAATAAAAAGAATAAAGCAGCTCATAAGCCGTGTTCTGTTTCTCTGCTAACTATGCAGGGGAAGAAAAATCCCGATAATCATCTGTCTGGTATTAGGATTACTCCTAATCTCTAGCGATTTTTCAAGCTTGGCGGACACCTCAAACGCTTGTTTCAATCTTGCATCCGCTCGGGGGTTGCCTGGCATATACTTCTCAGTATATCCGGTGAGCTCTTACCTCACCTTTGCACCATCACCTGTGATATATGGAAAAACCACAATCCATCGGTAGTCTTTTGGGATAGAGGTAATTATATTTACCCCACCCCCTTTCTGTGGTCCGATCCACCGGCTCACGCCGTCCGGAGTTTCTCCGGCGAGCTGTCCTTGGATGCACGGACTTTCCTCACAAGGTATTAATTTACCCCGCGCGATTATCCGACTGCTTTATTCTTAGAACATTATACAATAAATTTATCCGATTTTGTACAAGTCTGTTTTTATAGTTTTTCCGTTTAATTCATGCCCCTGTCCATCAAAGTCAAGGTACACTCCGGTTTCGATACAAGTTTTGCCGAGTATTTTCATATTAGCCTTGTTAATCAATTTATAATCCGACATATCAACCTTATGCAAACCGGGGCCCGCATATATAGGAATATCCTCTTTTCCTATCTCTGCACATACTTGTTTAGCATATTTTATAATCAGATCTCTTATTTTGTCATTATTTTGATATTTTGTTTGAAGTTCAATATCATCAAGAATTAAACCAAGTTTACCGTTAACTTTTGCAACGTACATCATAGTATTTCCAACTGCTTCATTATTCGCAAGAACCTCTATTGCACCGATTGCTCTCGTTAAAATATATGCAGGAGCCGACCATTCGTTAGATTGACTGCCGAGTGCGGTACAACAATGTGCATCATTACCTAAAGACAAAGAGTGCTTTATATCACTCATATCAACTTTTTGTACTTTTATGTCAACTTCTTCATTTTCTTTTAAACGCTTTATATTATCAATTTCCTGTTTTCTTTGATACATAAAATGGTTGTACAATGTAACTCTTGAATGTTCTATGTTTTCATCTGAATGCTCATCTGTCCAGAAACTGTTTGTATTCATTTCTTTTTTGATAACCGACATTATTTTGGGTAAATCATCATATTCTAAACTTCTGCCATTAAATAAAACTTGTTTCGTTTCCAAATTAACTTGTAAACCGATTTCTTTTAAGGAATTATAAAAGCTATCTTTTATATCCTGCGGTATTTGTTTAAACAAAGTAATATTAGTAAGCTCATCACACATGTTTTTGACGGCTTTGTTTTTAGCATCTTCTTTTTTTATTGTGATTTTTTCTTCAATAAATGATTTTTTGTCAAAGTGCTTCCACTTGTCATAATCAAGCTTGTTCTTTTCAAAAATCTTTCTTGTTTCCCAATTATGGTTCATGTTGTCTAATGACATTTCCAGCCAGCTTTCATCTTTTGAATTTGATAATGCAGCATTATATACCAAGCTGTCAACAAGTATCCTCATATTATTCCAGAAGTATTCATCAGATATTATTAATTGATTTAGGTATTTGCATTTTGAGAACTTCAAAATTTCTGATATATCTTTATAATAGGGATATCCAATAAGTTCAAATACCAGCTTATCTAACGCCATATTCCAATTATTATCATTTTCAGGAGTTGAGGATTGAATTAAATTTATTAATTTTGAAGCATCTCTTTTGAAGGTACGACTTTTAAATTCCTCTACGGGAATCCAATTATCTTTAAAGAAATCTTCATCTATTCCGTTAATATACTTAGCTTTATCAATAACATCTTCTTGCTTTTTTATATATTGTTCAAATTCATCATGATTTGTTATATACTTTGTATTTTGATATTTTGGGCTTCTTAAAAGAGATGCTATTGTCCAAATTTTATTGACTATCTCTTGTGGGGAAAGATTTACTTTTTGATTTAGGATTTCTTTCATTTCTCTTTGCTTTTGACATATATTTTGCATTAAATCTTCAATTTGAGATGAATTTTCACATTTTTTATATAAGTTTTGTATCTCATGTTTTAGTTCTTTTATTTGTTTTTCGTTAGCTTTGTCATTCTTCAAAATTTCAATTTTTTCTCGAAATTCTGCTCTTTTTGTAAGATTTTCTTTGCCCAATAGTTTGCTAATTTCTTTTTTATTCTTTTTCACTTCTTGTTCAAGCGCTCTGTATTCTTTTGTATTTTCAGGATTAATTTTCTTTTTCAATTGCTCCAAATCTTTAGGTGCAACTTCTTTTTGAAATTCAGCCAAATCAGAACAAAATCGTTCAAACCCAACAATATCAAATTCAAAAGCAGCCTCCAAATTTCCTTTGCCGATTAAATCAAGAGCATCAATTGTGTCTATTGAAACAATAGCTTGATTAATATCTTCATCTGACACGTCAGAATACCCGCCCTTTAGAATATCTTTATTTTTATAAGCATCTTGATATAACAGTGCATGTTTTTCTAAGATATTAGCATCTTTAGAATGTTTGTATGCGTCTTCTATACATTTTTTATTTAAGTTAAAATTTTCGCTTTGTGTTAATCCTGCAGCAGCTGCTGCTGCTGCTGAAGCTAAAGCTAAAAGAGTTTTTTCTATAATTTGGCCTGATTCGCTGTTCCAATCCACTTTTATTGGTTTCGCCATAAAAGCAAGGGGCTGATACTTTACAGTTGATTGATTATTTGTATAAAAATTAACTTTCATATTAAGAATGAAACCCATAAAAAAAATTTTTGCTATTAATGCATCAAAATATAAATTTTGATGCATTTAAATTAATAATATTATTCAAATAATGCATTAATAAATTCTTTTGAGTCAAAATCTTTTAAATCTTCCATCTTCTCTCCTACACCAACAAGTTTTACGGGAAGTCCAAGCTCTTTAGCAATGGCTAAAACAATCGCCCCTTTAGCGGAACCATCCAGTTTAGTAAGTGCAACGGAAGTTAAATTTACGCATTCTTTAAAAACTTTTGCCTGTTGAAGTCCGTTTTGACCTGTATTTGCATCTATAACTAAAATACTTTCTCTTAAATTCTCTGCAGAATTTTTATCTATAACATTTTTAATCTTTGATAACTCTTCCATTAAATTAAATTTGTTTTGCAATCTTCCTGCTGTATCAACAAGAATAACATCATAATTTTCATTCTTACCCTTTTGAATTGCTTCATATACAACAGAAGCCGGATCCGCTTTATCTCTGCGTACAATATCTGCTCCCGAACGTTTCGACCAAATATCAGCCTGTTCTTCTGCTGCAGCTCTAAATGTATCACCTGCTGCTATCAAAACACGCTTGCCTTCTTGCTTGAATTTATATGCAAGTTTGCCTATTAAAGTTGTTTTACCTGCACCATTTACACCTGTTATAAAATAAATATTCAATTCATTTTCTTTGTAACTTAATGATGAGTTACCAACTTTATCAAGTGTGTTTAAAAACTCATTTTGCAAAAATTCTTTGACTTGTGAAGGCTTGATTTTATTTTGGTCTCTTAATTTATCAACTAGCTCAGAAGCGTAGTCAACTCCTAAATCAGCACTTATTAATAAGTCTTCCATATCATCAAGAACAAAATCTCCAAATTCGGACTCATCCGAGACAGTATTAACAATGCTGCCGACAAGTGCTTGCGCTGTATTTGTAACCGTATTCTTAAGTTTATCAAAAAAGTTGAACATTTTTCCCCTTACCACACTATTTCTAATATAGTGCAGGCATAGTTTTTAATTATTTAAGCCCGTTTTCAACAATAACTTTAGCTAAAATTCCGTTTACAAACGAAGAAGAATCTTCTGTTGAATATTTTTTAGCAAGTTCAATGGCTTCATCCACAATAACCTTTATCGGAGCACCTTTTGTATAAAGAAGTTCTGTTATAGCAATTCTTAATATATCCTTGTCAATTTTTACAAGGCGGGATATATCCCAACCGTTAGAATATTTTTGAATTTCATTATCTATAGCTTTGTTATTTATTTTAAACTGTTCAGCTATTTCTACCGTATAATTTTTAACATCTGATTGATTTTCTAATGTAGTAAATTCTGCAATCTCCAATGCTAAAATAGCCTTTTCAGCTACATCAAGCATTGTATCAACTTTATTTACCATCTCATCTGTCATAGGAATTTGTACCGGTCTATTTTTAGCTCCCATCGGACGAGAGAGATTTGATTCGTGTTCTGCTTCATAAGTTTCAAGTGAATCTTTTATATCTATTAATGAGCCAACGGTTAAATTTAAATCCTCCATTGCAGAATTAGACAGAATTCTGACGGATTTAACCATAATTTCCTCAAAATCTTTTTTAGAATATTTAGTAATCTCTTTTTCAAACTGTGAAAATAATATAAGTGCAAGTTCTCTTGCAGCACGTCTTGCTTGCATAATAGTTCTCCTTTAAGTTATAGGATAATACTATCACGAAAATTATAAAAATTATACTGCTAAGTTTTTTTAATTGTAAATCGTGGTATAATTTATTTGTTGGAGGATTAAATATGGGGAAAAGACGAGCAATTATTGTTGTTATTGATTCTATGGGCTGTGGAGCAATGCCTGACTATGCAGATTTTGGAGATATTGCTGAATGTAATACATTTAAAAATGTATGTCATTTTAATAAAGGTTTAGATATTCCTGTTCTTGAAGCTATGGGAATTGGTAATTTAGGTGATTACGAGGGAGTAAATAAAACATCAACTCCGATTGCTCAATACGGAATATTAAGAGAAAAATCTAAAGGTAAGGACACAACAACGGGACATTGGGAGATAGCAGGACTTGTTTCAGAAAAACCTTTTGCAACGTTTCCAGAAGGTTTTCCAAAAGAGTTAATAGATAAATTTGTGGAAGAAACGCATTGCGGCGGAGTATTAGCTAATATACCAGCAAGCGGAACGGCTATTATTGAAAAACTAAACGATGAACACCATAAAACAAAATTTCCTATTGTTTATACATCCGCAGATAGTGTATTTCAAATTGCACTGGATACAGATATGATACCTTTAGAAACATTATACGAGTGGTGCAGAATAGCAAGAAAATTACTTGATGAAGGGAATTATAACGTAGCAAGAGTTATTGCAAGACCATATAAAATAATTGACGGAAAGCCTGCAAGAATTTCGAAAGACAGGCGGGATTATTCTATGGCAAAGATAAAGGTGTGAAGGTAATCGGTATTGGTAAAATTGAGGATATTTTCTCTAAAGCAGGCATTACTCATGCTATTCATACTGGTTCTAATAAAGAAGGTTTAGAACTTACAATAAAAGCAATAGACGGGTCATTGGATTTAGAAAGTATAAAGTATAATGATATAAATATTACGGATAATTCTAAAGAAATTATTTTTACAAATCTTGTTGATACAGATATGCTCTATGGACACAGAAATGATGCTGAAGGATACGGCAGAGCAATAGAAGAAGTCGATGATTATTTAGAACAAATTCTGCCTCTAATCACAGAAGATGATTTGCTTATAATAACAGCAGATCACTTCCTGTTCTTTATTATTCAAAAAATATTGAACCAAAGTCTTTGGGTACTGCAGAGGGATTTGATACAATAGCAGAATGCGTGAAAACATGGCTGAATTAGGTTATTAATTGTCTGATTAGGCTAGTACGGTCTAAGTAATAATATTATTATAAAATTATAATAACAAAATTAAAATTATTTGTAGAAACAGAAAAAACAAAACAAAAGAAGGAAGTTTTATGAATATTGATAAAAGAAAGCTGACAGTCCAAATATTATCTATATTAGGAATAATGCTTACGGTCGAACTTGCAATGATATACTATCACGCAAATTATGACAAATATGCTCTTTCCAGCTTTTGTTCTATAAATAATTTTGTTGATTGTGATGGTGCGGCAAAAACTGACGTCTCTCAATTCTTAGGAATACCGCTGGCATATTGGGGGATTTTCTTCTACTTAACTGTTTTATTTTTAACATTTGTTGACAGACTAAAGCAGGTAAAATTTTTAAAATTCTTGGAAGTATTTAAGAACCCAATGTCTTATATAGCGGTATTAGGAACAGTTGCTTTTATTTGTTCAATGATACTTGCTGGTATAAGTATTTGGGTGATTAAGAAACTTTGCATTTTGTGCGTGATAACTTATTTTATTGACTTTCTGATTGCGCTAATTGCCATAAAGGGGGGGAAGGAATATTTTTTAAGCTTTAAAACAACTGTTTTAGATTTTATAGAAGGTGCTAAAAAATATCCAAAAACATTCGTAATTCTTTTGATTTTAGCTATATCATTTTTGACGTTTAGCGGAGTTACCAATAATTTTGTACCTCATATAAAAAAATCACAAGAGATTAAAAAAATAATGAAAATGAAGACAAATCCATATAAAGCTGACGGTAATATTTTGGGTGCGGATAACCCTGATGTTATTGTAGAACTTTATTCGGATTATGTCTGCCCAATGTGCTATATAAATAACATTATGCTTCATAGAGCGGTAAAAGAATATAAAAATATTCAGGTAGTTCATTACAATTTACCTTTTGATAAAGAATGCAATCCTGAGATTGCTATGAGTATGCATCCTGGCGCTTGTTTTATGGCTCGTGCTGCAATCTCATCTAAAAAACAAGGAAATTATTGGGGAATGGGTAACTTGTTATACGAAAAACATCCTATGAATGAGTCCGAACTAATTCCTATTGTTGAACAATTAGGTCTGGATAAGACAAAGTTTTTCAATGATATGTATTCTGAAGAAACAAGTAAATCGCTCTATAATGATTTGGAGAAAAAACGGTAGGTATAATGTCTTATGAGGATATGAAGGATTTATTGGAAAAACATGGAGCAAAACGAAAATAAAATCTTAATCCATGCCTGCTGTGGTATATGTTCAGGTTATCCAATAGGCTTGTTAAAAGATATGGGATATAAGCCTGTTGTGTATTTTTGTAATCCGAATTTAGATACCAAAGAAGAATATGAAAGACGACTGCAGGCACAAAAAGTTGTATGTATGTACCATTGGGTTGATTTAATAACTGAAGAATACAGACACGAAGATTTTCTTGAAGTCGTAAAAGGATTGGAAGAAGAACCGGAACGTGGGAAAAGATGTGATAAATGTATTGAACTTCGTCTTAGACAGACAGCAAAAAAAGCAATAAAACTCGGTATAAATACATTTACCACATCACTTGTAATAAGCCCCCATAAGAATTTTGAAAAAATAACAAAAATCGGAGAAACTATTTCAGATGAATTAGCTCCTACTTCTTTAAAATATTTACCGCTGGATTTTAAGAAAAAAGACGGATTTTTAAAAACAAATATACTTTCAAAAGAACTTGGTATTTACCGCCAAAATTATTGTGGTTGTGAGTTTGCAAAGAGAAAATAATAATTACGCAAATTGCGGAATCTCAAATCCAAAAGAGTTATTAATATCGTGTATTATTTTCCCTTTGTGGTTTTCTATTATTTTTTTGCAAAACTTCAATCTTATATCCTGCCCAATTGATGCATAATCAGAGCAGATATAATTATGCTGATATAATTGATTATTACCTCCGCCAAATATTAAACGAATTCTGTTATTGTTATTATTTATAATAACACTTATTTTTTGTCCTATATATGCGTTTGATATTGCGGCTGATAAAATATTAAGTATAACTTTTTTTAGTTCTGTTTTATCAGCTGTTATAGTTTGAGTTTCGTTATAATTATTGTATTCAAATGTAATATTTTTTTCTGCAGCCAGTGGCAGCAGCTCGTCAAAGCAGGAAATGATAACATCTGTTAAATTAAATTTTTCGTAAATAAGTTTGTACGAATTGTTTTCCATTTTGTATGTATTAATCATCAAAGACATAAGATTAAGAACGCATTTACAAGAGTCTTCTATGTCGAGCATCATATTTTTTTGAGCTTCATTAAGCTTTCCTAATTTTTCATTGTTTATAAGCTCTAATGCTCTAATTTGCGCAATAATAGGAATTCTTAAATCGTGGCTTATAATATTTATAAATCTCTCTTTTTGTGCTGATAAATATCTTCTTAGATTCTTATTAAATTCTTTATTTTTGATACTTTGTGTAAAGTAGCAGATAAAAAGAATTAATAAAAAAGATGTTGCTATTAAATTTTTTTCCGGCAAAATAATCACAAAAATATATAAATACATTATCGTAATTACTAAATCTTTTAATTGTATCATTAGGTGATTCTCTTATTAGTAATTTGTACAAGTATATTACCTGACTATTTACTTAATTAATATTCCCCAACAAGATAATAAAACTCAAATCATGATTAACCAATCA
The DNA here is from genome assembly GCA_902775025.1 of uncultured bacterium. GTDB lineage: Bacteria > Cyanobacteriota > Vampirovibrionia > Gastranaerophilales > Gastranaerophilaceae > CAG-196. The sequence goes on from CACYKP010000058.1 coordinate 17,830, forward strand.
GGCAATTGTCTAATAATATCTTGTGCAGTTTTACATTATGTACTCTTAAATAATCTACTCTTTTAAGAATAAGCGGATATGAAATTGCAAGAGTTAGAACATCTTTTAGTTCGTTATTATCCTCTTTTATTCCAAGTAAACTCTTTCTTGATGCTCCTATCATAATTGGATAATTAAGAGAATAAAACTCCTCAATTCTGTTTAGAAGTTTATAATTGTCCTCTTTTGCCTTCCCAAAACCAATACCTACATCAGCGATTATATTTTTTAAGCCTAAACTCTCTGCATAATCAATTTTGTTTTTTAGACTTAAATAAACTTCTTCAACAACATCTTCATACTTAGGATTATCCTGCATATTTTGAGGAGTTCCTAATGAGTGCTGAATTATTACGCCAGCATTATATTTTGATACAACTTCTGCAAGTTTATTGTCATAATCAAATCCTGAAACATCGTTAATAATGGCAGCACCGTTATTTAAGACAAAATCAGCTACAACAGAAGAACGAGTATCTATGCTAATAGGAGTTTTGATATTTTCTTTTTGAATAAAGCTAAGAATCGGTTTTAACCGTTCTATTTGTTCTGTCGGCTCAACTTCATTTGCCCCCGGTCTTGTACTTTCAGCACCTATATCAATAATATCTGCCCCGTCTTGAATTAGCTCTACTAAATGCTTTTGAGCATTAGTTGGCTCAATATATTTACCCCCGTCAGAAAAAGAATCAGGGGTTATATTTAATATCCCGACCAGCTTTGTTTTTTGTGTTCTTTTTTGATTAAGTGTATTACTGATTTCTTCCCCAAGGTATTTTAGCTTAAACGGCTGAAACTTTAGTTTGTCGGCTATTTTTTTTAGTTGTGAAAAACTCCCGCCTAAAATAGCATTAGATTTTTCGATATTACCCCTTATTACTTCTCTGTGTGTTCCGCAATCAGCACCAACTGATAGCGCTGTTTGTTTTAGAATATTAGCCTGTTCAGGTGTTAAATTAAAAATTTTAAGATTTTTATACCTGAATTTTTCTGACGCCTTAAAACAATATCCTTCATCAAAACCAATTTTATGAAGTTCAGATTCAATGTCATTATTTACGAGTTCTTTTATTAAAAAATCTGTCATAAATGAATTTTATCACGAAATCCTTTTTCTCATTCATTTGATGTAGTTTTATTAAATTTATCAAAGAATTTGTTCACTCTTGCCGATATGTATATTGTTAAGGAAATATACATGTCACATCAATATAGTACCCCAAATGCCGCACTCCCAACTTGCGACATTCTTATCCCGAATACTAAAAACCCTAATCAAGCTATTGAATATATAAATTCATACATTGATAAAACTCGTTGTGAAGAATTTTCTGTTGATATCTCATTTATGAATATTATAGATGCTTGTTATGTTTCAACTATGTGTTCAACAAAACATTATATTAAGTATCCTAGCGGAAAAATTAATTGGCTTGTATCGTCTGAATTGGTTAAAGATTTTTCCAAAGATATGTCATTAGGTAACAGCGAATATTTTTGCTAAATTCTTTCTTGTGCTATAATCCATATATAGTAGTAAGAAAGGAGTTTTTATGCCTGAAATAATGACAAGAATTTTAGACAAAGTTAATTCCCCTGATGATTTAAAAAAGCTAAGTGTAAATGAATTACAGCCGCTAGCTGATGAGATGAGAGAACTTATAATAAAAAAAGTTAATACAACAGGCGGACACTTTGGTCCGAATTTGGGTATGGTTGAAGCTACAATTGCTTTGCATTATGTATTCAATTCTCCTGTTGATAAAATAGTCTTTGATGTTTCACATCAATGCTATCCTCATAAAATTTTAACCGGAAGAAAAGAAGGATTTACAAATCCGGACTCTTATCACAAGTACACTGGTTACACCGCACCTGAAGAAACTGACCATGATTTATTCAAAGTCGGTCATACTTCAACATCAATCAGTCTTGCAACAGGTCTTGCAAAAGGTCGTGATTTGCTGGGCGGTAAAGAAAATGTTATTGCAATTATAGGTGATGGTTCTTTAACCGGCGGTGAAGCATTAGAAGGACTAAACAATGCTGCAGTTTTAGGAAGTAATATTATTATAATAGTTAACGATAACGATATGTCTATTGCTGAAAATCAAGGCGGTATCTGTAATATGCTGACAGAACTAAGAGAAAATAACGGTGAAGTAAAAAATAACTTCTTTAAAGCTCTTGGTTTTGAATACCACTATATCGCTGATGGTCATAATATTGAAAATATGATTGAAACATTCTCAAAAGTTAAGGATACGGATCATCCTGTTTTAATCCACATGTATACTCAAAAAGGAAAAGGTTTTAAACCTGCTGAAACGGATAAAGAGCCTTTCCATTGGATTTTACCTAATACCTTAGATCATCTTAATGATGAACCGCAAGCTCAGAGCGAAAGTTATGAATCAATAACAAAAGACTATTTGCTTAAAAAAGTAAATGAAGGTGAACCTATTGTTGCAATAAATGCTGCAACTCCTGGAGTTTTTGGATGGAACAAAGAATTTAGAACCAAAATGGGAAGCCATTACGTTGATACAGGTATAGCTGAGCAACAAGCTGTTGCTATGGCATCAGGAATAGCTAAACGTGGCGGAAAAGCGGTCTTAGGAATTATGAGCTCTTTTGTTCAAAGAACTTATGACCAATTATCTCAGGATTTGGCACTTAATAACAATCCTGCAACTTTATTGGTATTCTGGGGCGGTATATCAAATGCTGATGCAACTCATCTTTGTACCTTTGATATACCTTTAATAAGCAATATTCCAAATATTGTTTATCTTGCACCTACTTGCAAAGAAGAATATATAAGAATGCTGGATTGGTCAGTTAATCAAAAAGAACATTCTGTGGCTATAAGAGTTCCGTTTGCAATTTCATATTCCGGAAACGAAGACAAAACGGATTATTCAATACTTAACAAGTACCAAATGGTTGAACAAGGTGAAAAAGTTGCAATTGTAGCACTCGGTTCATTCTTTGATAAGGGTAAAGAAGTAAAAGCTTTATTAAAAGAAAAACTTGGTATTAACGCAACTTTAATTAATCCTCGTTTTATAACAGGTGTTGATAAAGAAATGTTGGAAAATCTTAAATCAAATCACTCTGTTGTTATTACACTTGAAGACGGTGAACTTGATGGCGGTTTTGGTGAGAAGATTACAAGATTTTACGGTAATTCATCAATGAAAGTTTTAAATTATGGTTCATTTAAAGAATTTACGGACAGAACTCCAATGGAAGAATTAAATGAAAAGTACCATCTGACACCAGAATTAATAACTGAAGATATAAAAAATATTATATAAAGATAAAAAAGGCGGGTGTGTCCCGCTTTTTTTTTATGACTTCAGTGTAACAAAAACAACATGTTGCATATGCAACAGATTTGTGATTTAATTTTTTCAGGGCGGAATTTATTATGGAAGATGCACTTCAGCAAGAGTGGAAATTTAAAATAAATCCTTGGATAACAATGATACCTGTTATGTTATCTATTTTTATGTTTGCATTAGATGAAACAATATCTAATGTAGCACTTCCATATATGGCAGGATCTTTTTCCATAAGTCATAATGAATCAACGTGGATTATAACCAGTTATCTTGTCGCAAGTGGTGTTGTAATTCCTACGGTTGATTTTTTCAGCCGTTTAATCGGAAGAAAGCAATATTATATTTTGAGTATCATAATATTTACCATTGCGTCTATATTTTGCGGGTTAGCCAATTCAATGGCGATGATGCTTATAGCTCGTATAGTACAAGGTATTGGCGGCGGCGGTATTATGCCGATTGCACAAGCTATAATTTTTGAAATATTTCCTAAAGAAAAACTTCCTCAAGCAATGGCAGTATTTGGCTTAGGTGTAATTATGGCTCCGATTCTAGGCCCGTCTTTAGGCGGTTGGATTACCGAAAATTGGTCTTGGCCGTTTATATATTTTATTAATATACCGTTCGGTATTTTATGTTTATACTTAACTCAAAAATACGTTGAAGAGCCTCCTTATTCTAAAAAACAACAAAATGTCAGAATGGACTTTTCAGGTTTTTTCTGTCTTGCAGTATGGTTATTGACATTACAAATAGTACTTGATAAAGGTAATGATGCCGATTGGTTCGGTGCTCCTTGGATTTGCAAATTATTTGCCGTATCAACACTTTCATTCTTAGCTTTTGTTTATATACAAAAAAAGAAAGCAAAAACCGGCGACGGACTTATAAATCTTTCAATACTTAAAAACAAAAACTTCCTGATTGGTACGGGCGGTCAAATTGTACTGATGGCTGTATTAATGTCTTCAGCGGCTATTTTACCTTCTATGTTACAAAGGCTGCTGGGTTATACATCATTTTTAAGCGGATTGTCAATGCTTCCACGAGGATTGGGTTGCTTTATAGCTTCTATTCTTAGCGGAGTATTGGTAGTAAGACTCGGTATTAAACCAACTGCTTTTATAGGTTTGGTAGTCCTTGCAATCGGCGGATTATTGTTTGGTCAGATAAATACTAATATTGCACTGGCTGATATTGCGTTGCCAAACTTTGTATTTGGTGCAGGTATGGTATTATCAATGGTACCTTTGTCTAATATATCTTGTGCAACATTATCGAATGAAGAGCAAACAAATGCTTCAGGTGTACAGAATTTGTTTAAGAATGTAGGTGCAGCAATTGGTACATCTATAGCAACAACAATGATATCAAGATTTTCACAGGCTCATCAAATGATGATGACAAAATCGTTAACGGACACAAATCCTGTATTTACAGAGAGAATTCAAGCAATAAGCTCAGCATTTATGACGCAGGTAGATCCGGCAACTGCAATGCATATGGCTCAAGCGCAAGTCTATAGATTATTAAATCAGCAAGCTGCACTCTGGGGTTATGTTGAGACCTTCAGATATTATGCTGTAGCTGTTGTTTTAATCCTTCCGTTTATTTACTTCCTGAACGATACTTCAAGAAAAAAATCAGAAGAATAAAATATTAACAAATTCTGCTTTTATATATTCCTTTTATGTTATCTCTTATATTGTTAAAGGTTGTTTCAAGCACAAAATCAATATATTCTTTAGTATTGTATGCAAGATGAGGAGTAATTAATACATTAGGCATCTCTAAAAGTTTTTCCGTGATCTTATAATTTAGTTTTGTACTCATAGTCTCACCACCTATTTCTTTAGATTTACCTTTAATATAATCACTTTCTAAAATATCAAGTCCGGCTCCTTTTACTTTTCCTGAAACTAAATTGTTGTAGAGTGCTTCTAAATTCAGTAATTCTATACTAGAAGTATTAACTAAGTATACTCCCTGTTTCATTTTTTTGAACTCTTTTTCGGATATAATTTGGTAATTCTCTGTTGTAAATGGCATGTGAAGGTAAATTATATCAGATTGTTCAAGCAAAGTATCAAAAGAAACTACATTACACACTTTTTCAAATTGCGGTGTTTCTTTATATGAAGATACTAAAACCTTCATATCAAAAAAATCAGCAATTTTTGCAAGCTTGATTCCGACTTTTCCGCAACCGATTATACCTATCGTTTTTTTATTTAAAAGCTCTCCTTCATAAAGCTTAGGGTTGATATTTTGTTTTCTTATGCCAAACATCGCTTTTTTTATTTTTCTTGTTAAATCAATAATTACACCCAGAGCAAATTCTGCAACTGCTTCTTCACCATATTGCTCTATATTCAACACATTAATTCTGTTTTTTATGCAATAATCTAAATCAATATGAGTAAAGCCGTGCGAGCGAGTAGCAATCATTCTCAAATTTTTAAATTTTTTAAGAACTTTTTCAGTAAGAATTGAAGAACGATAAACACAAAGAATACAAGTATTATTAAATTCTTCATCACTTAATTTAGTTTTTTCATTAAGTGCTTCTTCTTTAAAAGTTATATCAAAATCGGGGTAAATATTTTTTT
>CACYKP010000059.1 GCA_902775025.1 uncultured bacterium
TGCGCCTGTTTCACCTGTAATAATATTTAAACCGCTTGCTAAATCAAGTTCAAGCTCGTCTATTAAAATGTAATTCTTAATAAAAATCTTTGATAACATGATTACACACTACTCTTCTTTATCATTATCATCTTCGGAATCGTCATCGTCTTCATCCCAGTCGTCTTCTTCGTCATACTCTGACTCGTCTTCATCACCATCTTCGTCCCCATAAGATTCGTCTTCGTCATAAGAATCATCAGATTCTTCGTATTCGTATTCCTCATCATCGGCGTATTCCTCATTACTTTCCGTATCTTCGTTATATTCTTCTATTGGTTCATATTCAGAAGTTTCTTCGTCTGAACTTTCATTCGGAAGCCCTTCATACTCATCGGTTATTTCTTCTTGTTTTTCCGTATCACTTTCGTACTCTTCCACCGTCTTTTCAGGTTCAATTTCTTCATGTCTGCCTATTTTTTCTCCAACAACTTCCAATTCTTTTTTTATGGAACTGTTTGAATATGAAAGTGTATATGGGTTTTTTAATGCGGATTTTAGAGCATCATAATATTCTTCTAAATCTCCTATATATTTATAAACCCTTGCAAGGCAGTAAAATAAATCCCCGTTTTCTTCTTTTTCTAAAGCAGTATGCAAAATCTCTAGAATTTCTTCTGTTTCACTATTTTTTAAGCATATTTTTACAAGTAATTTGTACGCTTCATAATCTGCAGGATTATATTGAATAGTTTTCTTCAAATATTCTTTAGCCTCATCATAGTTATTATTTTGGAAAGCTATTGAACCAAGATTATAGTATGCCCAGCTATAGTCAGGTGATATTTCTAATACCTTTTGATAACTTTCAATTGCAAAATTAGTAAGTCCCTGATTTTGATAAATGTAGCCTAAATAAAAATATGCATAGATATCTTTTGGATTAATAGAAACTGCTTTTTGAAAATTATCAAGAGCAAGATTTTCTTCTTCTCGGTTATAATAACATAATCCTAAATTAAAATAACAATTTCCGTCATTTGGATCTGTCTTAAGGACTTCTTTAAAACACTTTTCTGCCTCATCCCATTCTTTTAAGTCAACAAGGACTTCTCCTAGATTATAATAAAAATCCTCCTGCGGTGATATTGATATAGCTTTTTCATAAGCTTCTTTTGCCTTGTCAAATTTTTTAAGCTTTTCATAAACAATTCCGAGGTTGTAATGAAGTTCTGCATCCTCAGGAAAATATTTACATAGGTATTCCAAATTTCCCTCGGCTTCTTCATTAAAACCGTTATTAACAAGAATAATTGAAAGTTCTCTCCTTGCCTGAAAATTTGAAGGATCTTCTTTTAAAAGCGCTTGTAATGTTTCAATATCATTTGGCATAGTTTGATTATAGCAGGGGTAAGAGTTTTAGTAAATAATCGAACAAATCTTCACACGCATTGTAAATAATGATATAATCACTTTATGGAATATAAAGAATTATCAACAAACCCTGTTGCAGTTGTTTTACAACTGGTGGGAGCAAAATGGAAAATTTTAATTATTAAAAATCTCTTAGAAAAAGAAAAACGATTTTGCGAGTTGAAAAAAAATTTAGGCTGCACGGCGAAAGTTCTTACGGCTTGCTTAAAAGAAATGGAAGAAGACGGACTTATCATAAGAGAAGTTGACGAAAGAGAAGTAAACAGAGTTGAATACTATTTAACGGATATTGGTTATACTCTTAAACCCGTGATTGAATCTATGCAAAAATGGGGAAAAGAGTATAAAAAATTAAGAAAACTTATGGAAAGGTACGGCAAATAATGGAAATACATTACTTGGGACATAGCGCATTTGAGTTTATTACAAACGGAAAGAAAATTCTTATTGATCCGTTTCTCGTTCAAGTACCAAATTATAAACCACAAAACATAAGTAATATTTTCGTTACCCATGGGCACGGAGACCATTTGGGCAGTGCTATTGATATTTCCGCAAAAACAGGCACACCAATTACTGCAGTATTTGAACTTGCAAATTATTGCGCAAAAAGAGGTGCTAAAACTATTGATATGGGGCTTGGCGCATGGAAAGAATACGATTGGGGGAAAGCAATTCTTGTTCCGGCATTTCATTCAAGCTCAACTCCTGATGGACAATACGCAGGAAACCCTTGTGGTATTGTATTTGAAATCGAAGGTAAAACTATATATCACGCAGGTGATACATGCCTTAATGCTGAGATGAAAACTATAGGTGAAATCTACGAACCGGATTTAGCTATGCTGCCTATCGGAGGTAAATACACTATGGACATAGAACACGCAGTAACCGCCTCTGAATGGCTTAATTCTGCTGTTGTTGTTCCAATGCATTACAACACATTTGATGCAATAAAAGTTGATATAAATGACTTTACCCGCCAAATAAGAGAAATAGGCAAAGTCCCTGCCGTAATAGATATTGACGGAAGAATGGAAGCCTAAGTTAAAGAATTGCATTTTCAAAAACTCTAAAACGCTTAAAATATCTTAACTATTTGAAATAGTAATATATATAGGTTATGATTATTATTGAATAATAGTGCGTGGGGAGAAGATGGAAAATAATTACTTTGCACTTTTGGCTAATGATGTAAAAAAGCTTTGGAACGGATTAGACGGAGCTCAAAAGCTTGGTATGCTTGCACTCATTGTTGTAACTATTGTAGCTGCAACATTCTTTTTATCTAAAGCAATGGAACCTGATTGGGTTGTTTTATATTCCGATTTAAACGAAGTCGATACAATAAGTATTGTTGAAGGAATGAAAAAAAACGGTTACAGATACAAGGTTTCTGAAGACCATAAATCTGTTTTGGTTCCTTCAAACGTAAGAGATGAAATGAGAGTTTTTGTTGCAGAAAACGATTTTATTAAAAATAAGGATACCGGCTTTGAATTATTAGACAATATGCAGCTTGGATCAACAGATTTTAAGAATAAATTGACAAAACAAAGAATTTTTCAAGGCGAACTCGTTCGTTCAATAGAAAAAATTCAAGGTATTAAATACGCAAGAGTTCAATTAGCGGAACCGGAACGTTCTATTTTTGAGGATAATGATGAAAAGCCTTCTGCATCAGTTGTTTTAGTTCTCGAACCCGGCTATAAATTGAAAAGTTCACAAGTTAAAGCTATAAAAAATTTGGTTGCATATTCGGTTCCCAGAATGACTCCGGAACAAGTGTTTATTACGGATCAGAATGGTAATACTTTGTCAGATGAAACCTCAAAAAGTTCAACTGATATGGAGAGCTTTAAAAGCAATTTAGAAAAAGACACTGCAAAAAAAGTTGCAAATGTTCTCGAAAAAATTGTAGGGAAGGGCAATGTTTCAGTACAGGTTAATGCTGATATTGATTTCAATTCAGCAAAGGCAACTATTGAAAGTTATATTCCTCTAACCGATGAAAAAGGAACCGGTGTTGTTACAAGTTCTCAAACAGAGACCGAAACGTATGAGAACCCGAACAATGTTCAAAATCCTCAAAATTTAACACCTCCTGTTACTGTTAACAGAAATTTAAACTATACTAAACAAAAAACAGCAATAAATTATAGTGTTACAAAAGAAGTTAAGCAAGTGGTATATGCTCCGGGAACAGTAAAAAGACTTTCTATAGCCGTTGCTATAAACAAGGTTTTAACCGATGCTGAAAAAGAAGAAGTTAAGGCTCTTGTACAATCTGCATCCGGCGTAGATTTTTCAAGAGGAGATGTTATATCTGTTTCAGGCTTGCAATTTGAGGGTGCTGCAATTGATAAACAGGCTCAAGACGAATACAATAAACAATATCAAACAGAACAAGTGTTCTATTTTGTCGCATCATCTGTTATACCGCTTATTGTAATTCTTATTCTCGGCGGATTTGCATTGATGATATTAAGAAAGTTCCTTTCTATGCCAAGACGTGTAGAAAGACGTGTAGAAGAAATTCCTGAAGTTCGTCAAGAAGAAGTTGAAGAAGAGGATGCGCCGACAATAACATTAGACAAAAAAGAAATCAGATCACAAAAAGATCAAAGTATAAATGAACTTAATGAAGCAGTAATGTCAGCTCCGGAAGAAGCTGCTAAAATACTTGTTTCATATATAAAGAATTAGGAAAGGAGGATAGTGGTATAGGTAAATAAGATTTTAATAAGTAAATAAGAATATTTATAAAATCACTTATTCACTTATTCACTTATTCGCTTATTCACTTTTCAAAATGGGTATTGAAGAAATAAAAAAGGCCAAAGAGGAGGCGAAAAAGACCTTATCACGTCCGAGCCAAAAGGTTGCGGCACTCCTTATTGCGCTTGGTCCGTCAACTGCTTCCGAGATACTTAAAAATATAAAAGATGATGATTTATTAGAGCAGTTAACTCTTGATATTGCAAACTTAGGTAAGGTTTCGGATGAAGATTTGAATGATGTACTAACCGAATTTAAAGCAGTATTTCAAGCTAAAAACTTTGTTGCCTCAGGTGGTGTTAACTATGCTAAACAGTTACTTGCTCAAGCTTATGGCGATTCGGAAGCAGCCAAGATGTTGGAAAAGGTCAACTCTATGGTCAATACCAATCCGTTTTATTTCTTAAACGAGGCGGATCCTTCTCAACTTGCAAACACTTTTTCAACTGAGAATCCTCAATTATTAGCTTTAATATTAGCCTATATAAGGCCTGAACTTGCAGCACAGGTTCTTTCGTTTCTGCCTCCTGATATTCAGGCGGTGGTTGCTATGAAAATTGCGGATATGACTCCAACTAACCCAGAGATTCTCTCTACAATCGAAGATATTGTAGAAAGGAAATTCTCTGCTCTGCTTGTCAACGACTTTACTAATGCCGGCGGAGTCGAATCTTTGGCAAATATTTTGAATTGCTGCGATCGTGGTACTGAAAAGAATATTATGGAATGGCTTGATATTGAAAATCAAGAAATGGCACAAGAAGTTAGAGATCTTATGTTCGTATTTGAAGATATTATTATACTTGATGATCGTGCAATACAAAGAGTTCTTAGAGAAGTCGACAGTAAAGAATTGGCAACAGCTCTTAAAGGTACAACTGATGAGATTAAAGAAAAAATATTTAAGAACATGTCTGAAAGAGCAAGACAAATGCTTCAAGATGATATGGAATACCTTGGACCTGTCCGTGCAAAAGAAGTTCAGGATGCTCAAACCAGTGTTGTTTCTGCTATCAGAACCCTTGAAGCCAGCGGAGAAATCACAATTACCCGTGCAAGTGTTGAGGATGAATTAATTGAGTAGTAATAATAACAATAATAACAACAGTAACAGAATCGTAAATAAAGAAATTAAATTTGGTGAAAGCTATGTTCTTCCAATTGAGCAATCTAAAGTTACACTATCCCAAGCTAAAGTAAAAAAAATAATGGAAGAAACAGATGCCAGAGCTCAGCAAATTATTGATGCAGCTGAAAATCGTTCTCAAATTATCATTCAAACGGCAAATACTGAAGCTACAAGAATTATAGAAGAAGCAAGGAAAAAAGCACAGACAGAGTATGAAACTATAAAAAATCAAGGATATCAAGAAGGTTTTCAACAAGGTGAGCGAGATGGTTTAGAAAAATTTAACAACGATGCTCAAGATGGTTTAAATGCCCTTGAAACTCTTGCCGGTACAACTTTTGATTTAAAAAAGAATATAATTGATTCTGCGACAAGAGACATAGTAGAGCTTGTCTCAGTAATAGCTGATAAAGTTTGTCATGCCAAATTTAATCCGCAAATGCTTCAGCAGTTGACAATTGAAGCAATTAAATTATTAAACGACAAAGAAAACATCACAATAATCGTTAGTCCGAAGCTTGTAGAGTATGTACAAAAAATGGTACCGATGTTTAGAAGTACAATACAGAATTTGCAATCACTAAAAATATTGGAAGACAGTTCGTTAGCGCCCGATGGTGTAATTGTAGAAACGCCTTCCATAAGACTTGATTCTCGTATCTCATCACAAATAGGTGAGTTAGCACAAAAAATGTTAACCGGTGGCAATAATGGAATGGGACAAAAGTAAATATTTAGAAATAATTAAAAACACCCGAACTATTAAAGAAATCGGAAGAATTACAGAAATTATAGGATTAACTATAGAATCTGACGGTCCGAAATCATCTATTGGTGATTTATGCTATATATATAACGAGTTTGATGAAACCCCTGTTATGGCTGAAGTAGTAGGATTTAAGCGAGACAAAATTCTTTTAATGCCTCTAGGTATGCCGGATGGAATTCGCCCCGGAGCATTTGTAGTAAACTCGGGTGGTGCAATGAAAGTTGGAGTGGGGAATCAACTTATAGGGAGGGTTTTAGATGGTTTAGGCAGACCAATTGATAATTTGGGTGAAATTCAATTTTCTGAATATCGTTCAACAAGGGCCGATGCGATTAATCCATTGAAAAGAAAAAGGATATCTGAGCCGTTGTCTCTTGGAATTAGAGCAATAGATGGATTTATGACTGTAGGGAAAGGCCAGAGAATGGGTATCTTTGCAGGTTCCGGTGTAGGGAAAAGCACAACAATCGGTATGATGGCAAAAAACACTTCTGCTCAATTAAATGTAATTGCTTTGATTGGTGAACGTGGCAGAGAAGTTAAAGAATTTATAGAAGAGATTTTGGGACCGGAAGGAATGAAACGTTCCATTGTAATAGCGGCAACATCTGAGCAGCCGTCTTTAGTAAAGATAAAAGCAGCGTTTGTTGCAACATCTATTGCAGAATATTTTAGAGATTTAGGAATGGATGTTTTGTTTATGCTTGATTCTGTTACCCGTATTGCAATGGCGCAAAGAGAGGTAGGACTTGCGATTGGAGAACCGCCTGCTACGAGAGGTTATACCCCATCTGTTTTTGCTTTAATGCCAAAACTTATGGAAAGAGCCGGTACTAATGAATTTGGAACCATTACAGGTCTTTACACAGTACTGGTTGAAGGTGATGATTTTAATGAGCCTATATCGGATACGGCACGTAGTATATTAGATGGTCATATTGTTCTTTCAAGAGATTTAGCACACAAAAATCATTATCCGGCAGTTGATGTCTTACAATCGTTAAGCCGTGTTATGGGTGATGTTACAACAAAAGAACATAGAGCAAGTGCCGGCGCATTAAGGAACTTGCTTGCCGTTCACAGAAAGAATGAAGATTTAATAAATATTGGTGCTTATGTAAAAGGCTCGGATCCTGTTTGTGATAAAGCAATAGCCATGATGGGCGATATAGAAGGATTTTTGAAGCAATCTACAGATGAAAAGATTGATTATGAAACAACAATTCAAACGTTAATGCAGCTCGGACAAATTGCCGGCATTGGTTGATTAATGCATCAAAATATGTATTTTGATGCAAAATGTTTTTATTTATTGTTAATTTAGTGTAATTTGGTAATCTTAATTTATATCCACTTTCTTTGACCGCAAAGAAAGTGGAGAAAGAAACTCTTGGGGCTGTTACTACACTCGCTAAACAATTCTACGGTTCAGCCTCATCGAGTGAACTCAGGACTTTCGGGGGTAAATGTACTCTTTTTAGTTTTCATTTGGAGTTTTTTGCAAGCAGACATTTACCAACCCGCCTGCCCTTCAAACAGCACTCTCTTTGTTGTTGCTTCACCTAGATTGTTTGCTCATTACGTAATGCCC
>CACYKP010000060.1 GCA_902775025.1 uncultured bacterium
TTGTTGTACTCAAATGATTTCAAAATGTCATCAACAACTTTGAAATCAATTCTCTCTTTTGTTTCAGTCATTTATTTTCTCCTACATTCCAGAATATATTAATAAAACACAATAATAATATACCATAGAGAAAATTTTGAAACAAGGCGAATTAATCACGATTTATTAAGCAATAGTGAAAAACATCTCAATTCGAAGACAAATTCCTATGCTACCGCAAATCTATCCTCTTGAGTGTCATATCCTACACAAATATATTCAAAACCGTTTTCTTTCAATCTTTCTGCGTTATATTGATTTCTTCCGTCAAAAATAACAGGCTGATTTAGCAAACCTTTTATTCTTTCAAAATCCGGTCGTCTAAATTCGTTCCATTCGGTCATCAAAAGCATAGCATCTGCATCTTTTAGTGCATCGTAAGAAGATGTGCAATATTCTATTTTGTCACTAAATATTCTTTTAGCCAAATCCATTGCTTTTGGATCATAGCATTTAATTTTTGCACCTAATTTTAAAAGAGCATTTATAATTGTAATCGCAGGTGCTTCTCGCATATCATCGGTCTTGGGTTTAAATGCCAAACCCCAAACTCCAAAAGTTTTTCCGCTTAAATCTTTTCCAAATCTTTTGGTTATTTTTTTGACAAAAAGTTCTCTTTGTTTTTTGTTAGTATTATCAGCAGATTTAATAATACTCATATCAATTCCATAATCTTCCCCCGTCTTGATTAGCGCCTTTACATCTTTAGGGAAACAGCTTCCGCCATATCCTAGACCGGGGAAGAGGAATTTGTTTCCTATTCTTGAATCCGTTGAGATACCGACTCTGACCATCTCTGCATCAGCACCGACTTTTTCACAGAGATTAGCAATCTCATTCATAAACGAGATTTTTGTTGCCAAAAACGAATTAGCTGCATATTTTGTCATCTCCGCAGATTTTACATCCATAACAACAACTCTGTTTCCTGTCCTGAAGAAAGGTGAATAAATATCCTGCATAATTCTTGTTGCTTTTTCGGAGTTTGAACCGATTATTACTCTGTCAGGAGAAAGGAAATCATCAACTGCATTACCTTGTTTTAAAAATTCAGGATTAGAAACAACATCGAATGGGTGAATTGTATTTTGTTTTATTATTTTAGTAACTTTTTCTGCCGTTCCTACAGGTACGGTTGATTTGTCAACAATAACTTTATATCCGTTAATAGCTTTACCGATTTGTTCAGCTACTCCCAAAACATATTGCAAATCAGCGGAGCCGTCTTCGTCTTGGGGAGTTCCAACCGCAATAAAGCAGACATCGGATTGCTTAACGGCATTATCTAAATCTGAAGAAAAAGTCAATCTTTGTTCACGGCAATTTGACTTAACTAATTCTTCCAACCCCGGTTCATAAATTGGAATTATACCTTGTTCAAGTTTTTTAAGTTTTTCTAAGTCATTATCCACACAGATAACGTCGTTTCCCATCTCTGCAAAACAAGTTCCTGCGACTAATCCAACATATCCCGTACCTATTACTGCAATATTCATTTTATTTCCCTCTTTAAAAAGTCATTATAAGCTATTTTTAAACCTTCTTTTAAATCTGTTTTAGCTTTCCAACCTAATGTATTAATTTTTGAAACATCCATTAGCTTTAACATTGTACCGTCAGGTTTTGTTTTATCATAAACAAGCTTACCTTTGTACCCTACTGTTTCTTTTATTAATTCAACGATTTCAGATATAGGCATATCGAAACCTGAGCCTATGTTTATGAATTCTCCGACATCTTTAGCATCTTTGTTTTCCATCAAGAAAACAACTGCTTCGGCTAAATCATCTGCAAACAAAAATTCACGTCTAGGAGTACCGGTTCCCCAAACGGTTGTTTCTGGCAGGTTGTTAATTTTTGCTTCATGAAAACGTCTTATTAACATTGGTATAACGTGCGCATTTTGAGGATGATAATTGTCGCCTATACCATATAAATTGCAAGGCATTACTGACATGTAATTTGTACCGTATTCACGGTTATAGTAATTGCAAAGCTTTATACCGCAGATTTTTGCAAGTGCATATCCTTCGTTTGTTTTTTCTAAATAATCAGAAAGTAAATATTCTTCTTTCATCGGCTGCGGTGTGTTTTTAGGGTAAATACAAGAAGAGCCTAAAAATAACAATTTTTTAACTCCTGATTTATAAGAATTTTCGATAATATTGTTTTGAATTTTTAAGTTTTCAAGCATAAATTCTACAGGATAAGTGTTGTTGCCTAAAATCCCTCCGACTTTGGCAGCTGCTTGAACTACCCAATCAGGTTTTTCTTGTTCAAAAAATTCTACTACAGCTTTAGAATCGGTTAAATCCAATTCAGAATGAGTTTTATAAACAAGATTAGTATAACCTTTTCTTTCAAACTCTCTTTTTATTGCACTACCTACAAGTCCTCTATGCCCTGCTATGTATATTTTGATGTCTTTATTCATTATTTTTCTTCCTCTTAATTACTTTTATCTACCGTTTTAGTCTTATTTTTATTCCACAAATCGTTATAAAAATATAATTTTTTGCGTAAAAAATTGAAAATATTTTTTCATACCAATGTTCGTAATAAAAACAATTATTTTTAATTAACTCTTTTATTTTATTAGAAAAACACGTTTTTACAGCGATTTTCCAAAACAAATCTGATTTTCTGACTTTATCATTTTTCCACGGTTTACCAACTGTATAATGATAAACAATAGCATTGTTATCTAAGTATTCAACATCATTTTTGTTAATTACTTTTTTATATGATTCATAAAAACCAGGCATGTAGTTAAATTTATAGTCAATAAGTTTGTGATTATGTTCAAAAATTATATTAAAAATATCCTGATCGGGACAAGAAAGTTTGTCAAAATATTTAATAGTCATATCGATTAGTTTTGTAGAGTAATCTTTTTCTACAAATTGTTTGTTATTCAATAGCATAACACCTGTATTGAAATAATTTTCTATATTTGCAAAATCCGGCTTTATGTGTTCTTTCACATATTCACCATTCGTTTTACAAAAATTTTCCGGTACCGCAGCCAAAGCTTTATTTTCAATGTCAATATTATATAGTTCTGCAATATCACCATTGACAATTACATCAACATCTATGTAAATAACTTTTTCAATATTTGGGACTAATCGAGGTATAAAATATCTTGAAAAAGCATTTAATGAATAATGACGAATGTTAGGAAATCTTTCCAAATTAAAAATTTCCATATTAAAATATTTTATAGAATAATTATTAAATTCTCTGAGCGATTTTTCTATTAATTTTTTGGACTCGTCTTTAATTCCGCCATCTAATATATAAAAATCTATATTCGATTTTGTGTTCTCTAAAATAGAGTACATCGTTGTACACAAAAAAGGTGCATAATTTTCATCACTTGCTAAGAATACAGGTATATTCATAGTTTTTTCTTCCTCTTGAATTTTATTTTTATGCCTAAAATTGTTAAAACTTTATGATTGTCGCTATTTACTATAGAAAATATTTTTTTTATAAACTTTTCTTTAAAAGGATTTTGCAAATCATAAAAATATTTCCACAATATATTATCCATTTTTTTTGTTTTAAAGGTATCATTAAATTTATTAATTTCCATGTTAAAAATTTTGGAATTTAATCTTTTATCTTCACAAGAATCATAATGAACACCGCTATTACCAATATTAGATATTAAATTATTGTTAGGAAAGATTGTTAACCCCTTATTTGCTGAAATACAAAAATTCCAAGGGAAATACCAAGAATCTATTTCTTTATTTTTCATTTTTTGCAAAATATATTTCCAATATTTTTTTGCATTAGAATTTATAAATAAACTCGAAATATCCTTGCTTTGCATGTTTTCCAGATCAAGGCTAAATTTTTGCCACCTGTCTGCCCAACTTGCCCAACCCCAGCAATGTGATACAGAAGCAAATTCGTATGAATATTTGCTATTTGCAAAATCTGTAGGTAAATATCCACAAATACTATATATTTTTTTATTATCACGATATCTTTCTAATAAAATTTTGCAATAAGAAAAAAAGTCTGTTGATGGCAAACAATCATCTTCCAAAATTATACCTTCCTGCTCATTTTCAAAGAACCAAGTTACTGCGCCGGAAACACCATTCGCACACCCTCCTGAATTCTTATCAAGAAATCGAGTTCTAACTTCGCACTCCCAATCAATGTGATTTAATACATAATCCCTTACTTCCTGAACTTTTTGAGCTTCACCTTCAACACACTCTCTCGGACCATCTGAAGATATATATAAGCGTTTAGGTTTTATTTCACGAATTTTTTCAAAAACACTTTGCAAGTAGTCCAATCTGTTAAACGTAAGCAATAATATTGCTATATCCATTTATATTTCCTCATACTTTTTCACAAAATTTTCCACATCAAAAAAATATTTTTCAACATCTTTTATTTTTTCATCATCCCAATCCCACCATTTAATTTTTAATAATTTTACTATTATTTGTTCATCAAAACGATATTTTATAATCTTTGCAGGAACGCCACCAACTACGGCATATGGCGGTACATTTTTTGTTACAACGGCACCTGCTCCTATTATAGCGCCATCACCAATTTCCACACCGTCAAGAATGGTTACATTTGCACCTATAAAAACATCATTGCCTATTGTTATAAGTTTTCTTTCTTCTATTTTATCTGTTGAAGAAAATGTCATTCCGTTTTGTTTCAATGTTGAATAAAAACATGGATTTGTACTAATTCCTTGTGTCGGATGTATTCCCCAGCCGCACAATAAATTTGGTCCTATAGAACAGAATTTTCCTATAGTCGCTCGGGAAATATACGAAAAAGAAGCTATATAACTACCTTTTCCAATTTTTGTATATGAGATATTGTACGGAGGATAAACTAATCCTGCATCAATATTAACTGGTGCATCGGTTATTATTTGTCCGTGTATCTTTTTTTTCCCTCTAATTTTATCAATAATATCTTGTATAAATTTTATTCTCATTATGCATCCTGTGGAATTTGAACTTTATATCTATATCCTCATATTTCTATATTTTACTGCTTTTTTATCACTATTCCTTTTATGAAGCCAGTTTGTAATACCTATTTCTATATTCCGTTAGAGAAACTACTCTCTCTCTCTCTCTCTCTCTCTCTCTCTCTCTGAGGGGTTTTATTCTTCCTTTTAAATTTAATTTTTAATCCTAATATTGTCCAAACTTTATGATTAAATTCATTTTTTACTGATAAAATTTGTTGATACCACTTCTTATTGATTTTGGATATAATGAATGGTTTCTTAGAATTGATTTTTTGTATTAATGTCGGATAATAATCCAGCATTTGTTTCATATATAAGTCATTTTTATTTTCATTGCAATTTATATGATACAAGCCGCTTTCAGGAGTTCCGTCAATATATGTTAAATCTGTAATACAACTTTTTGCTATTCGAATTTTAGTACCTTTTAATGTACTCATTGCCCAAAACCAAATATCATCAGCTGTAGGAGATAATTTAGTAAATAATTCTTCTTTCAATATATCTTCATAAAAACAATTAGGAAAATATAAAACCATACCAGCACCCGTTAAGAATAAATTAAAAGAAGGTGCCGTTTTTGTAATACAATGCAGCCATTTTAAATAGGGTTCTATTTTATTATCTTTTTTTACAATGTAATGTACTCTGTGTGCAATGATGTTGTTTTTGTGTTTTTGCCAAGTCTTGTATAAATTTTCAACTCTACATGGCTCATACAAAATATCATCGTCTGCAGTTATAATAATATCATTTGGGTATTTTCTAAGTGTCGGAATTAATTTTTTATAAGATCTAATATTATGACACCAGTCAATTTCAAAAATATCATTTTCCCGTTCAAGTTTTAATAATTGTTCCGGCAAGTCATTTTCTCTGTTAGGGAATTCTTCATAACTCAACCACAAAACTATTTTATCTGGCTTAATTGTTTGTGCTAAAAGACATTCTATTACTTGATTTACAGTTTGTATTCGTGCAGGATATGTAGTTAATGATACAATTATCTTTTCTTTCATAATCTTAATTCCTTGTTTTTTGTATATTTTTATTTGACTCCAAACTCAATTTTGTTAAAAATAATACTGATTTTTTAACCATTTACACATGTTTTATTTTAAACTTCCAGCCTAATATCGAAACAATCTTATATATATAAAGTTTCGAATTTTTTATAGAAAAAATTCTTTCAAGCAAAGAAAAGTTGATAGGATATTTTTTTTCGTATTCATTTTCTACTTGATTCAATTGTTCAATCGTATAGTATTTTTTTATAGTATCAATTTTCTCTTTTTTGTGTTTTTGAGAGTTTGCAGCAGAAATACCTCCTAAATTAAAACAAGCTATTATATATGGTAAATATTGAAAAATTTCTTTACCCTGACTAAATTGTATCCATTTTTCATGGTCAGAAAAAATTTGTAGATTTTCATTATATAAACCATATTTGTCAAATAAATTTCTTTTTATAAAACTTGATTGATGTCTTATAGTATTGTTTATAAAATATCTACTGCCAACAGACTCCGGAACCGTCTCAACTATTGGCATATTATCTGTAATAAATTTTTCATTTGCATACAAGATACCTGCAGCATATGTTTTGTTCTCAAAAACATCTTTTAATGCATTATTGTAATGAAAATAATCACCTGCATTCATAAAATTGAGCCATTCGCCGTTTGCGAGCCTTATACCTTTATTCATTGCGCTATACCTGCCATTATCAGGTTCCGATATAAATTTATTGATACGGTATTTATACTTGTCAAAAATCTTTTGTGTTTCTTCCCCGCTTCCGCCGTCTATAACAATCCATTCAAAGTCTTGCCAAGTTTGATTTACAATACTTTTACAAGTATCTTCCAATCGTGGCTCATTATAGCAAATTGTTATTATGCTGAGTTTTGGCATCATAATTTATACCTCTTGCGGTATCAATACTTTATAACCATGCTCTCTTAGAGTTTTTTCTTTCTTTGCAAGTTCTAAGTCTGATGAAACCATCTCTTTGACCAAAGCTTTTAAGTCATATTTTGGTTCCCAACCCAATTCACGTCTTGCTTTTGAGCTATCACCTAACAACAAATCAACTTCGGCAGGTCTAAAGTAACGAGGATCAACCTCAATTAAAGTCTTACCTGTTGATTTATCAATTCCCTTTTCATTTACCCCTTCACCAATAAATTCGATATCATAACCAAGTTCTTCAAATGTCATTTTACAAAAATCTCTGATTGAAGTTGTTGTTCCTGTTGCAAGCACATAATCTTGTGGTTTATCCTGCTGCAGAATTCTCCACATACCTTCTACATAATCTTTTGCATGTCCCCAGTCACGTTTTGAATTTAAATTTCCTAAATACAATTTATCCTGCAAACCGACTTTAATTTTTGTTGCTGCCATCGTTATTTTTCTGGTTACAAATGTTTCACCTCTCCTTGGTGATTCGTGGTTAAACAAAATACCATTTGCTGCCCATATTCCAAAGGATTCTCTGTAGTTTACACAAATCCAATAAGCATAAAGTTTTGCTACTGCATATGGAGATCTTGGATAAAACGGTGTTTTTTCATTTTGTATAGGCTCTTGTATCAAACCATACAGTTCAGATGTTGATGCTTGATAGAATTTTGTTTTATTTTCAAGTTTATTAATTCTTATTGCTTCTAAAAGCCTTAATGTACCTAACCCATCATTATCAGCAGTATATTCCGGACAATCCCAAGAAACTTTAACGTGCGATTGAGCTGCAAGATTATATATTTCATCAGGCTCTATATCATGTACAAGTCTTATCAGATTTGAAGAATCCGACAAATCTCCATAATGAAGTTTAAATCTTGAATTCTCATGTATATCTTGATATAAATGGTCAATTCTTGAAGTATTAAACGAAGATGCGCGTCTTTTCATCCCGTGAACTTCATACCCTTTATCAAGTAAAAGTTCAGCTAAATAACTCCCGTCTTGTCCTGTAATTCCTGTAATAAGGGCTTTTTTCATATATTATTTTCTCCTAATTTTAATATGCAAACCAAAAAGTGTAATAATTTTGTGAGTTTCTAGTTTATTATTTTTAACTGATAAAATATTTTCCCAAAAAGAATATTTATCTTTTCTTTTTTCTTTAGCTTTATTAATTTCTTCTTGAGAGAAATATTCTAATAACACTTCATCTATCTCTTTTTCCAAGACTTTTTTAAAATTATTGCTGGTACCATTCATGTCATAGTGCGCTACAATTACAGGAATATACTTAAAAACTTTTCCTGCCTTAGTGAACTGTATCCATTTATGGTAGTCTGCGCTAATTTTATACTCTTCTTTGAAGCCGCCATAAATAGTGAATAATTCTTTTTTTATAAAAGCGCCTTGCGAACAAATGTTTTGTCCTGCAATAAAGTAGTCAGATGTAATAATTTGCGGAAAATGAGATAAGACATTTTTTTTACTGTTTGCACTATAGAAATATTCAATTTCTCCATATACTACATCTGCATTTTCTTTTTCAATCAATGAATACACTGCTTTTAAAGTATTTTCATTATAGAATGAATCACCTGCATTCATAAAAATAACATATTCACCTTCTGCCATTTTTATTCCTTTGTTGCAAGCATTATATATTCCGTTATCCGATTCTGATACAAATTTATTTATTCTGGTTTTGTATTTGTCAAAAATATCAAGGGTTTCTTGGTTGCTTCCTCCATCTACAACTATCCATTCAAAGTCTTGCCAAGTTTGATTTACAATACTTTGGCAGGTTTTTTCTAAATTTGGCTCATTGTAACATATAGTTATAATACTGATTTTTGTCATTATTAACAGCTCCTATTTCTTTAAAAAATTCAAGTCCAATCCTAATTTCTTTAAAATTGTTATAAGCAGGTATTATAACCGATACTTTACCATTTCATCTTCCAATTCAAAATTTCTACTTTTTTATACTATATTGACCGTGAAATAATTAATATTAGCCAACTGTCTGAAAAAACAATTTTAATTATATGACATAATACAGCATTGTCAACATAAAATATATTAATTTTATGCATTGTTAGTCCGCCAGAATATTACCATAATATGCTATTTGATTTTAATATCATAAAAATTCAAATGGTTATATAATTAAAGAATTTGAAGTGCTAAATTAATAACAAACTCATAATAACGTACCTACTTGATTTTAGATGTATTCGTCATGCTAAGCATTAGTGAAGTCTCACAAAATTATGACTTTCCAAAAGACTCACATTGTTATATATGCCTTTTAATGAAGTTTGTTATTTTCATGACTTTTTAAAAATTGTCATTAAATAAATATCATCTAAACGGATGAAATTTAATAAAACATGTCAAGAACATTAATAATATACCGATATTATTAAAGG
Source organism: uncultured bacterium (assembly GCA_902775025.1). GTDB lineage: Bacteria > Cyanobacteriota > Vampirovibrionia > Gastranaerophilales > Gastranaerophilaceae > CAG-196. Next base: position 9,463 of record CACYKP010000060.1, read on the forward strand.
AAGGACGGCAAGAATTGTTTAACACAATGAACACCATTCGCCCTCGCTATCCGCAGCAAACAAATGCCCAAGACCAGCAGCAGCAAAGACAACAGCAGGTAGTTGCAAGGGGACGTGCGGAAGATGTCCAAAATCAAGGACAACCTATAGCTCAACGTCAGGCAATATATTCACCCGCATCGAATGCTTATCCGAGTGCTTTTCCAAATCAGCGTCAGACCTATGCCGTCAGCACTCCGCCAACAATCCGTCATAATAGCCCTACTCCTTTACAATATCAGGCTTATCAACAACAAAGCGGATATCAGCCTATAGGGCAGCCTGTTCAACAACCGTCTTCGCAGCCGACAAGAAGCAACAGGGTTAATATTGCGCAAATCTTAAAAGATTTTAGAAATACTATTAAAGCGATTGCTACACCACCTGAAATTGAAGAACAAGTTAATAAATACTTGCAAACAGTAAACGAACAAGTCAGAGCAGATCATCCGCAAGTAAATCTTGTTCAAAGTAATCTTAAAATTGCGGCATCTCTTTTAGATAAATATATTTCGGAAACACTACATAAAGAATCTAAAGTTGTGCAAAATTGGTTAGATGCTCTATTCTTGCAAAGAATAGACTACAGCTATAATGAAAATGACATCAATCCAAGCTTCTTAGTTAAATTTCCGGATGAAAACGAAACAAAAAAACAAGAACCGGAACAAGAACAAAATCTTCAACAAGAGTTTGAACAACCGCAAGAACAGGCTCAAATAGATATTCCTCAAGAACAAGGAATAGAAATTGAACCGGAAGAACTTACACTAGAAGAAGAATTTATCCAAGCAAAAGAAACAATTTCTCAAAAACCAAATATTACCATAATTCCACAAGACACAAGACTTAAATCTTTGTTTGTTGAAGCTAAAAAACATGCCTTTAATAACAATCCGCAAAGAGCTATGGCTATATTTAAAGAAGCATTCTCAAGAGCAGCAGAGATTAACGATAACGAAACTCAATCAAGAATTTGTCTTGAAATCGGTAAAATTTATGATGACAATGATCACTTTGTACAAGCTTTAAATAGTTATAATAAATCACTTCAATACACAACTGATGTTAACGTAAAATCACATGCCCATTATTCCATGGCGCAAATTTACGATGACGTTAACCAAATAGAACCTGCGCTCAAACACTATTTTACATCAATATCTTATGCAGGAAAATCAGATGATTTAATCGGTCAGTCAGATTCGCTGACGAGAATGGCGAATATTTTAACAGATAAATACAATGAAGAAGCTTTTGAATACTATGATACAGCTCGCAGATTAGTTGAACAAACCACAGACAACTCTATGAAGGGGTATGTTCTTTCTAATACTGCAGATGCCTGTGTTCAATTCAGAAAAAACGACAGAGCTTTAAAATACTATGCGGAAGCCGTTAAAAATTACGAAAAAACCGGCTCTAATGAAGAAATCGCACAAAATTATAAATCGGCTGCAGAATTAATGATTAGCTTTAACAGTCCAAATAAAGCTAAATCTCTGCTCAAAAAAGCATTAATTCACGCAGTTAAAACAGAAAACGAAGATTTGGTTGCTGAAATCAATATGCTTTTGGCTTCTGTTGAAGAATAATAAGAATACAAGGTAAAAAAGAGGGCGACTAAAAAGTCAAAATGTTAACGAGATACTTCGCTTGCGCTCAGCATGACTAGCACGTTACAATCCAAGCGAACACGTCATTCTGAGCCCACTATCAATTTAGGGGCGAAGAATCTCAAACAAAGGAAAATTTGACTTTTTAGTCGCCCTCTTTTTTATTGTTTTTACTCCTATTTAAGTAATTCATCAGCCAAAGGTGATTCAACTTTACCGTTCAATGTTTTTGATACTTTTTTAATATTCTGTGCCATTGTATCCATCTCCGGTGTCCATACAAAATAATCATTAACGTATTTTTCGCCTCTCGAGAAATCACCGCTCAATTGTACTTCAATGATTTCTTTAAGCATTTTTTGAGCAGTCGGAACCATCATATCCATGTTAACATCTAAAACACCTTCAGGTGATATTGTTATTGCACCTTCTTTGATAAAGAAGTAGTTTTGCATAACCGAACGTACTCTGTGAGCTTGGCTCATTGTAGGTTTAGCCATCATCATATTGTCTGCTGCATAAGTTATAATTATTTGTTCTCTTTGTTCAGGAGTGTACATTCCCGCATCAGTAAGAACATCAAGCATTGCAAGAGAAACCATATCGGCTTTATTTTCCTCTATAATTGATTTATATTTCCCTAAACCTTCTGTTCCTGATTTTGGCCCTAATGAATGTCCGTTTTCATGTCCTACCGTAAACCAATGATCTGCTTCATCATTATAATATTTATGAAGTTCAGGGTTAAGAATTGCATCAAGCCTTTTTTGCATTTTCTCTTTTGCGTCTTCCGAAGTTATAAGACGGATTTGTCTGTGGTAAACATTCCGCCTTCCGCCGTCTAATTGGCTAACCGAAACTTTATCATCGTTTGGAAGGTTTTCAGCAAGCGTAATCCCTGCACGGTATTCACCTACATCACCGTAAACACCTACGAGGTCAACATCAACCATTGTTTGTTTAGATTCTTTATCCGCAGAAATATTTTGAACATATTTATCGTTCAAAGGCATATTTTGTGCCATAAGCGGTAAATATTTTTTAACATTCAAAATAGCTTCTGTGCCTTTTTTATTGACTATTCCGACACGTCCTCCAAGACAGTCTTTTGAAACGGGAACAATTCCGTTTTCGTCTAATAATTTTTTGAGTTCGGGATTTTCTACAACCGATTCCGTCATCTCATCAGAATAATTTTCTCTTGTGATTGTAAATTCAAGAGGAGTATCTTGCAGAGTTGCCCACTTTTTATCAGCGTAGCCATCAAGCATTGGATCAGCCGTTCTTAAAGCTTTTGCCTGAAGCTTTAAATACTCGTTAAAATCAGCGTTCGTTGAAGTTTCAGCAGCTTTTTCAAGATGAAAAGCCATATATTCAAAATCTTCTTTAAAATAATCAACATAGTCTGTTGCTTTTAGCTCTTCACCATTACGTTCTACTACTGAACGCTGATTAAGAATTTCTCTAACTTCGTCTTTTTTACCTTCTTTTAACATTTTTATTAAGATTGAATGGAATTCATCTTTTGTTAAATCAGAAGGATAAACCCCTATACCTTTTTTAGGTTCAAGCCCCTTTGCAAGCTTAATCATGTTTGAATCTCTATCGAGTGCAAAAATACCTTTTTGTGCATCAAAAAGAATTTTGGTAAGTTTTGCATCTTCATTACCTTTAGCAATCTCTTTTTCAAGGTATTCTTTGAATGCAAGGTTATTGTGGTCATCTAAAATCATTTCTACTTTATCAAGCCTTGCTGCTGCTTTTGTAAGATGTTTTAAAGCTTCTTTATCACCGTCAGAAAGCGCAAGGTATTCTGGTGCATCAGCAGCCAGCATTTTTTTTGTTGTTAAATAATCTTTGTGTGTTCTTTTTTCCAGTTCTTCTCTTGAAAGACCAAGCTCAAACTCAGGTTTAGTAATACCAACATTGTTAATTGTACTCATTTTATCAAGCTCTCCTATTAAGATATCTGATTTATCATTTTGAGAAGTATTGTTACTCAATTTGTCTTCTCTTGTATATCTTACACCTTTTAAATCAATTTGTTGTCGGCTATTAGTATTATTTATTTGCATGAAACCTCCTAATACAAGCGGTACACCAATTATTTTAACATATTCTACCCCTTTTATCATATACTTCTCTTGTTCTTGTGTAAATAAATTGAACTTATAGATATAAGAATATCGACAGCAAATTCTATATTAAATCGTTACAATGTAACCAAAATACAAAAAAAATAAACTTAACTTTACATTTCTTAACAAACAGTATCAAAAAAGGCAATTTCTGATTGCTTATATACTTTATATATATGTAAGCGATATTTAAGGAGAGTACAAGAGATGTTATTCACAGAAAACCAAATCACAAACGAAGAACTTAATTCAAATGGTCAGAAGAAGAAATCTTCAACAAGTAATGAGAGAATCTTTCTTCTATGGTTCAAACAGATTCGGCAACAACTTCATCGCTTAATAAAGTGAATAAGAACAAAGAGCAAAGTAAATAAGAAATTAAAAATATCTTATTAACCTAACTCTTATTAACTTCAAAACACACACTCTCTTATATAATCTTACATCTTACTTACAAAGTTTAGCCTTTTAGGAATCCCCTCTTAAAGGCTTTTTTTTGTATAATATTTTTATGGAGTTAAATAAAAAGATACTTTGTATAGTATTTTTATCAATAATGTTTTTTGCATTTTTGATAGTGTATTTCGTTTGTTCAAATATTGGTGAGCAGGTTGTTACTAAAGTAAATTCTCCCGTAGATTTTATTTTGGAGGAGAATAAAACTTTTAAGCTTGCGAATGTTAAAACTTTTGATTGTGATTATACAGAAAATAATATTAAACTTTCAACACCGCTTAATATAACGGAAAATGAAGCTTTTATATTCGGTTGTTTCGGTAAATATTGGGCAAAAAATTTGCTTGAGGGGCGTAGAATAAAAATCTCAGAAAATGATTTGATATATTACAAGTTTGGGTATATGACAAGATTAAAAAATTCGTCTTTTTCTTTTTTAGGAACTGAACCTGCGAATAAACAAGCTTTTACCAGACAATTAAAAATGATAAGAAAGGGGAAATTTGTTATTCTTGATTTGGATACTGATATATCTTACCCTGTGTCTAAAGAAAATAGGTCAAAAGTTAAAAATTTTGTTTTGGTACGAAAAAGCCATGTAAAAAATGTATTACCAAAAAAAACATACAATTTTGCAATTACAGATGTTTTATATAATCCGATTTATAAATCAGGAAATATAAAAATCATAGTGTCTGATTTAACTACGAAAATTAAGCCTGACAGAAATTGTTCTTCCGAAATTTGCAGGGAAATTTTATCCGAGATTAATATGGCACAAAGTAGTATAGATATGGCAATTTACGGTTATTCATCAACTCCCGATATAGAAAAAGCTTTAGAAAAAGCAAAATCAAGAGGGGTAAAAATCAGGCTTGTGTACGATATTGATTCTAAAGGGGAGAATATTTACCCGGATACTTTTAAATTCTTAAAATTAATTCCAAATAATATCAGTGACAAAAATTCAACAGAAGTCAGAAATACTATGCATAACAAGTTTTATATTTTTGACGGGAAAAAAGTAATTACAGGTTCTGCAAACCTATCTCATACTGATATGTCAGGATATAATTCTAATGCTATTGTCGTTATTAATTCTCCTGAAATCGCAAAATTTTATGAACAAGAATTCAATCAAATGTACTCAGGTAAATTTCATAATGATAAAACATCTACTCCAAACAAAGAAGTTGGCAACATAAAAGTTTATTTTTCACCTCAGGATAAAGGAATTAAAAACGGAATATTACAATTGATAAAAAATGCTAAAAAGTATATTTATATACCCGCCTTTGTTATTACAGAAAAGCGTGTAACTTCAGAACTGATAAATGCAAAGAAAAGAGGGGTTGATGTTAGAGTAATTGCAGACTCTCTTAACGCTTCGACTCAACATTCAAAACACAAAGAGCTGCGTAATGCGGGAGTTTTAGTAAAGGCCGAAAATTATGCAGGAAAAATGCATTCAAAAACAATGATAATTGATGATGAGTATTTAATAATCGGTTCTATGAATTTTTCCAACAGCGGTGAAAACAGAAATGATGAGAATATGATTATTCTTAAAGATAGCGATACGGCAAAATTTTACAGAAACTTTTTTATTTATCAATGGAACAGGATTCCCGATAAATGGCTAAAATATACGCCCAGAGCAGAAGGAGTTGATTCAATCGGTTCTTGTTCAGATGGGCTTGATAATAACTATGATGGGAAAATCGATATGGAGGATTCAGGATGCAAGAAATAATAATCGGAAAAACATACAGACACTTTAAAGGTAATTTATATAAAGTAATAGGGTTTGCAAAGCACTCAGAAACTTTAGAGGATATGGTCGTTTATCAACCTCTTAAAACTGGTGATAATTGGGTTAGGCCAAAAAGCATGTGGAATGAAGTGGTTGATGACAAAGGTACTTTAAGATTCACACTGATTGAGGAAAATAAATGATAACAAAAGAAGTTCGGGAATGGTTGCAAAAGGTTGAGCGCAGGCAATATTCTTATGAAGATGCCTTATATGAATTTGTGCGTTTTTCCTCATTTTTGACAAGAGAAGAAATGAGAATGATTAAAAATAAAATAGAGGATGCCTACCGATTATAACAGAAATATTTCTTGTATTACTATAATGTTCTTGGTAGTATATTTTATGTGGAGTGTATCTGTTTTTCCGGACTATTTGTAACGAAATGTTAAATTCATGCTTTTTAAATAGCAAAAAAATATGTTCACATGACTTTTAATATATAGGTACCGTATGGGGTTCGTATGATTAAGGAAGTAAGTTTATCAGACAACCGAATAAATTTTAAGGAAAATCCTGTTACTAAAAAAGCTGATAAAGGTGATGAATCAGTCATTCTTCCGAATACTTTAAACACGAGAATTTGGCAAAAATATGATAAAACCCTTAATGCAATGACCGAATATCCTGTTAAAGGACTAAAAGGTGATGTTAATTCAGATTTTTATGAATTTTTATCTATGGGCATAGTACCTTATTTAGTAGGTAGTGCGATGTTTATGACAATGTTCAATTTGTTAAATAAACATCTTACCCCGAAAGCATCATTGACCGGTAAAAAAATGGGGCTTGGCGTTGTATTATACGGTCTTGGGAAAACTCTTTCTAATGACTTAGTAACACGTCCGGTTGCTCATTATACAGGCGTTGATGTAGAGCTTCCTTACAGAAATATTTATTGCACACTTCCGACAAAACCCGGTGCTGAAGCCGATATCGATCATAAACACCAGCAAAGAAAAGTTTATGACAGTATTGAATTCTTCAGAAAAGACTTAATCCAAAAAGATCCTGCCTATGGAAAAGCTTATTACGATAAGATTGCTCACAAATTAGGTTTGGGAGATAACAACAATGATTCGGTAACGGAAGTTACTCCTATTATTCAAAGTATTGTAGCTTCAACAAAAACTGCAAAAAGCCTTTCTTCCTATGCATGGGCCGGTGTTGGAGTTGGTCTTGCCGTTCAAAACTGTTGGCAGGACTTCTTCAAAGCAGTATCGGAAAGAAATAAATACATGGCTAAGTCTAATGAAGGTTTCTTATCAAAAGTTGGCGGTAAACTTTTAAATACTGCAAAAAACACACTGAGTTTGTCAAAAACATTTGGCAAAACGTTTGGAAAAGCTTGCAAAACTCTTTGGACAGGTGAAGATGTTAAAGGCGGATTCAGGAAGCATGCCGGTAAAATTGGCATATTATTGACAACTGCTTTGACAATCGGCTCAACTTGGAACGTTATACACAGAGCAAAACAAATGGGCAAGCTTGTAAATAAAGATTTGATTGATAAAAATCAAGAAAGTACGGTGATATAGCATGGCAATAAATCCTATACAACCGAATATAGAACAACAAAAAACTTATCGTGATGCAAAAACTCCTATAAAGACAGGTGAATTAGTTCATCCGTACCCTGCAGAAGGTCATTTGGTACACGATGATTTGCTTTCTATCCCGAAATTTTGGTTGAAAGATATTGCTTATGATATCAGATGTGTAAGAAATGGTTTAAACGGAACTGCAAAAGATCATGAAACAGGAAGATTAAATGATGTCGGTCTTAAACTTGGCGGCATTGGGATTGCGACATATTTAGCATCAAGAACAACCAATCCTAAAGTGAGAATTATGGAATATGCAGGTTTAGGAACCTTCTTAGCTTCAATGTCATTATATCCGATGATTGCCATAAATGCACCGTCAAGACTTGTTCAAGGTTTTGATATCGGAAAAGAATATATTGATGACCAAGGACGTAAAAAATCCGTATTCCAAGACGGTAATTATATTCCTTATGACATGTACAGAGGAGAATATATAGGAGAAGACCTTGAAATTATAGGTGATAGAATGGGTATTCCTCGAGATATTAAGAACCGTGATGAGCTTACAAAAGAGCAAATGAGAAAAATAGCAATCCAAAATAATACTCTATGGATGCTTGGTGCCGGTTTTGCAACACCGGTTATGACAGCTTTGATTTGTTGTGGTTTAGAAAAGATTTTATCACCTGCGATGGAAATAGTAAGAAATAAAAAATACAATTCAAAAATATCAAATCTCCTTAATCAAACAAGAGAAATGACATTGATGGTTGATGAAATTGAATCAAACAGTTTAAGCCAAAAAACTGAAAAATTCTTAACCGCGTTCAAGAATAAAGAAATTTCTAAAACAGAATTGGAACAACTGGTTAACACACTTTCAAACGATGTTGACGAAAATCTTAAAACCGGTATAAAAGAAGATATAGAAAAAATCTTCAAATCGGAAAAGAACGGCTTTGTTTTAAGCGACAATTTTGCGGAAGATATCCAAAATATTATAAAATCAAGCTCTAACGGAAGAAATACCGCAACATTCAATGAAGTATTCAATTTAAGCAAAGAAGAAATTGCAACAGCTCTTGCAAATACACATTCAGATGCAAAATATATAAGCGAAGAACAATTATCAAAGTTTAAAGACGAGCTTAAGAACATATTCAAATTAAAAATTGAAGCAAACGGCGGTAATAAAGATTGGTTATATACTCAACAAAGTAATATTATAGAGAATATTACCAAATCAATTAAAAAAACACCTTCAATGTTTGTAAGCGAAAACGGCATAAAAGACATTACCGCTTTTGCTAAAGTTCTTGGTGATTTTAAATCAAAAGATAAAGCGTTAGACAAGTGCAAATTATTCAAAGTAGAACATACCTCAGAAACTGTACTTGCAAATTCGTATAAGAAGTTTGAAGATGCTATATTTGATATTCTTGATATCAAATACAAAGATTTGAAGCTGATGAAAGAATCAGAAACTTATACTAAAGAAATATTAGATAAGAAAATTCAAGCTTTGGTCAGCAACGAAGAAAAATATACAAAAGCAGTTAAGAAACTTGCAAAAGTTATGGCAGATAATCAAATTATGCTGCATGGTGAATCAGAAACAGAATCTCATTTAAAGAATTTGATATCAGCTATCGAAAATAATTATAATAATACAGCAAAACGTATTAATAATATTGGCGAAGGCAAGTTCTCAAAAACAATCAATAAGTTAATAAAAGAAGACGTAAATGATGAACTTAAAAATACAATCACATCAAGACAGGATTTATTTGATATCATTGACGGACTGAAAGAACCATATAAACCAAATGAAGCATTAGATTATGGTGCAAAAGCAACAGAATTTGCAAAAGAAAGTTCAAACGGTGTCGGTTCATCTAAAGAGCTTAAAATTAATCGTATTATTGCAAGAATACAAGGTGTTGAAAACGGTCAACGCAGAATGATGCATGCTTTAGATATTTACAAACGTCAAATTCCTGCTGATGAATACGAAAAACACTTAAACGAAGCAGTAAAAGATGCAATACTTACAGGCAATTCAAGGGATAACACTCTTAAACTTCGTACAGATAATAATCCAAGATACTATATAGATTTGATGAGAAATGCTTATGACACTCCGCTTCAACAATCAACAAAAAATGCTATGCAAAAAGCAGGTGACATTAAAAACGGTGATATATTTACAAGATTTGAAAAGTACCTAAAACGTTTCAAAGATATTATCGGTAACAACGATATAGATTTTACAAAACCGGCACACAGAATTTCAGGAGCAGCAGAATATAGCGCTGATAGCACAACAAGAATGCAGAAGTTTAACCTTGTAGCACAAAACCCTGTTGACTTCTTTAAAAAAGCATCAAAAATGAGATTTGAAAATCAAAAATGGCTAAGAACGGCGTCAGGAATCGGTGGTACTGTTCTTGCTGCAACAGTACTCATGCAGTTTGGGTTCGGAAAAATTAAAAATCCACAAAATATACAGAAGCAGGTGAGCGATGACAAAAATAACTAAAATTAACCCCATAATGTTCAGAGCAGATATAAATAGAACAGGGGAAACAACTAAATATCAAACAACACCAAACACGGTTAACAATAACAAGGCTAGCGAAAAATACCTTGATAACTTAGCTATGATTAATGCACCTGCCGTAAAAAAAGTTGACAATAAAAAAACAGAGATACAACCATACAAAAATAATCTTCGTTCTATGATTAGAAACAACGAATCCGTTATGCTTGCCATCGTTCCAAGAATTTTTAATGCAAAAGACTTAAACGGTGATGACAGAATTTCTATCAAAGACGGAGAAACAGTCGGAACATTTTTAAACGCAATAGACAGATTAGATGAGGTAAAAGCAGATGGATTTAACACTATTCACATTCTTCCTATACATCCTACAGGTAAGAAAAATGCAATGGGTACCGCAGGTTCTCTATATTCACCGCTAAAATTCGTTGAAGATAACGGCGATTTAGCAATCGATCCTACATTGATTGATAAAAATGATCCAAGAACACCTAACGAACAGTTCAAAGCGTTTATAGATGAATGCCACAAACGAGGAATTAAAGTAATGCTTGATTTGCCGAGCTGTGCATCAGTTGAGCTTTTTGAAAACGAACCTGAATTAATGGCATTTGGCAGAAACGGTGAAGATAAAACCCCGCAAGGCTGGGAAGATATCAGAATGTTTGAACCATGGTCAGATGTTACAAAGAGAACGTTGAACCCTGCTTTATATGAAATGCACAGACAATACGTTGATGCTTGTATAGATTTAGGTATTGACGGAATAAGAGCAGACGTAGCAAGAGCTAAACCGACAGAATTTTGGGATAAATTAATTAAATATTCTCATACAAAAGATCCTGAATTCGGCTGGCTGGCAGAAAGTTATACTTATGAATGTGCATCTCCTATGATTAATATGCCGTTTGACAGACCTGAAGATTTATTAATGGCAGGCTTTGATGACTATTACGGTCAATATCATATTTTCCATGATTGGAGAGGCGCTCAGGAATTTAACGATTATATAAAACAAAACCTTGATATGTCTCACAGATTACCTGCAGGGAAATCGGTTATCGGTTCATTCCTGACACACGATGATGTTTCTTCAATGCTTCATGGCGGAGAAAACTTCTGTAAAATGACAACAGTCCTTCAATCAACTATTCCAATGTGTAATCCTTATTTTGTAGATGGTTTCCAGACCGGCGATTATTATGATTACAAATACAGAAATACTGTGGATCCGGAAACAAAAACCGACAGACAAGAATCAAACGAACACAGATGGCACTTGGCTATATTTAAATTGAAAGAGTTATTAAAGGTTGTATGAAAATGCGTTCAGAAAACCTTGATGTTCTTGCTGACAGACATTCAAGCTTTATTGAACTTGACAAACGTGAAGATAAGAACGATCAAATCATAACCTTTGCAAGACATAATAACGGAAGAACAATTTTAGTCGTTGCTAATAAGAATCCAAACAGAAATGTAACAGGAGTTATTGAGATCCCCGGATTAAAAGCTGACCAAAAACTGATTAATATGGTTCCTGAATATGGTGAACCAAGCGAATTTCAAGTATCAGCTAATGAATTAAGAGTAAATCTTGCCCCTGCAGATGCTTATGTATTTGAGATT
>CACYKP010000061.1 GCA_902775025.1 uncultured bacterium
ATTATGATCATTCTTGTAAAAATTGTGTTAAATTATATAAATCTTTAGGTTATCCTCGGTGCTGTTGTAAATTGTTAAGGTTTGTTGTTTGTTTAGGTCCTAAGTGTTTTTATTATGATCCTATTATAATTAAACCAGGTTATCATCAATTATCATTATTTGATTAGTTATTTTTGGATTATACAATTAAGAATATAACTTAGTGTATTAAATTATTTAAATTCTTTAAAAATTGTTAGTTATGGAAAAACAAAAGTTTCTTATGGATTATGCATTGCAATGTATTAAGTTTAATTGCTCTGCCGAGGTTGCGTTGTTTATTGCATCTCAATTTGCGCTCGAAAGTAATTTTGGTCGATCTGATATTGCTAAGGAAAATTGTAACATATGTGGTATGCTACTATCAAGGTTTCGTATTACAACTGCTTTATGGGTAAATCGTGGACATGCTGTTTATCTATCTACATTATATTGTGTGATTGATTATTTCCTTTGGTTGTCTCGTTTTGATTTTAATCAGCGTGATTTAGTTGATTTGGAATGTTTTAAAACTCGTTTGCAAAAATCTAATTATTGTCCTAGTAAACGTTATATTGATTCTATTGAAAGTATCTATGATACATATTCTGAATTATTAACCAATTTAAAATTATTTAAAGATGGAAAACAAAAATGAAAAAGTTACCCTTATCCATTGTGTGGTGCGTTATGGTCAAGTTCTTGGCTGTTATGCTAAAATGGAAGATGCATCATGTGTTGCTAACACTTTAATCCTAAAAGGTCAATTATGCGACATTATTGTTAAACCCCTTTTAAATTCTGCTTACAATGGATGATTTATCTAAAAAACAGTTTGTCAATAATGCAAAGAGTCTTGCTCCATTTTTTGAAGTTAAGATTGAATTGCGTGTCTTGGGTCAATTGATTTGGTCTTGGACATTCCCACCTAAGAATAAATCTAAAATTTAGTTTGTTATGTTTTATCAACTTTTAAATCGTCGTTTGAATTTGGTAGTTGTTCCAATATCTACCTCGTATCAGAAGCTTAGTTCTGATAAAGTAAAGCGCAATAATTCTATTGTTAAGGTTTCTAAGTTTCAGACTTTTGATTCTATTGAGCATTTGAATAAGTTTTGTGCTAGTGATTTTGCTTTGAATAATATTCTTGAAGTTGGTGCTTTGGATATGCTTAAACCTACCGTTATGGTTGATTCTAATAGTCTTAATGTTGCTGAACAAGTTGAACACACTTTAGGTAAATTTTTGAGTAATGAGCAATCTGCTAAGTAAGTTTCGTAAACGTGAAGTAGATAAGAACTTCGCTGGTGAAAAATTTTGTTTACAAGTAAACAATGATGATATGTTATTTTTTCAAACCGAATTGGATATGAAAAAATATTTGAATGACTATCATCAGCGTATTCCTATTCATAAGTTAGTTATGTTTAAAGTTAAATTCTATAAAATTGTTTAATTATGGCTGTTTTAAATAAAGTTGAAATTCCAACCGCTTTGCCTGGTTCGTCTCATTTAGACCTATCTTGTGATCATGTTACTACAATGAACTTCGGCGAAATGCAACCTGTGCACTATCGTCATATGATTAAGGGCGAGCATATTAATTTGTCTGGTACTGGTGTAGTTAGACCTTTTCCCATGGCTGCCCCCACGTTCGGCCGTATGCGTTGTAATATCAATCATTTTTTTGTTCCGTTTCGTACAATATTTCCCCAGTGGGAGTCATTCTATAATGATACTATTGGTGTTAATATGGATTCGTCATCTTTGATTGATAGTTCTCCTGTTGTTCCAAATAATGAAATTGTTAATTTCTTTCTTGGTAGTTCGGGTCTTTATGCTACTTTTCTTTCTAATTGGCAATCTGGTGATCCTTACGACTTTTCAAATGGTGATAGTCATTATCGTTTTACATCTCTTGGTAAGTTGTTTTTTAAAATTTTTACTAGTTTAGGTTATGCTATTGTTTGGGATGCCAAAGATACATCTTTATATTCTGCACTGCCAATTCTTGCCTATTGTCGTATTTATTTTGATTGGTATGCTAATCAAAATTATTTAGATAGTAATGCTATTATTCAAATTCGTAAGATGTTTGCTTACAATGATCCTACATCTCCTTTAATAGTTAAAGAAAATCTTCTTGGTTATTTGTTGGATGTTATTAGACATGTGCAATATGACCAGGATTATTTTGTCGGTGCTTGGGATAATCCTTTTGCTCCCAATGGTGGTCAATATAGTGCTATCTCATTTGCTGATATTGTAAAATTTGGTAATAGTGCCGGTGGTGTATCTCCCGGTGCTTATATTCAGCTGGGTGAGGACCCTGCTGATCCTGAACATGGTACACCTTATATGAATGAAAATGTGCCAAATTATCTTGGTTCCCAGTATCTACATGATGCTCTTAAAGTTATAACAGATTATTCCAAGCGTCATCAGTTAGCAGGTGCATCTAATATCAATCGTGTGCTTGCTCAATATGGATTTGGTGTAAAGAATATGCAGGTTGATAGAAGTATACATATTGGTGGTACAACTATAGATATTGAAACTGGTGCTGTTTTTTCGACTGCTAATACTGCTGCGGCAAATGAACCTTCTACACTCGGTGATTTTGCTGGTCGTGGTTTTGCTCAAGGTAGTTCTGCATTTGATTTTCAATGTGATGAAATGGGTATTCAGTTGTCTATTGCATCGATATTACCTAGTGGTGGTATGTTTCAAGGCATGGACGAGAATAATATGCATATTCAAAAACTTCAATTCTTTACTCCAGAATTTGATGGTCTTGGTGTGCAAGTTATTCGAAAGCGTGAGGTTTATACATCTATTAATTCATCATTTAATTCTAATGCTGCTGATTATGACAAGGCGTTCGGTTTTACTGGTCGTTATGGAGAGTACAAAAGACCTCGTTCATGGGTGTCTGGTGATTTTCGTGTCCCCACTCGTTGGGATGGTGCGTCTGCGTGGCATCTGATGCGAGAATTTGATGATGCTTCATTTAATGGTAATGTTAATAATGTTGTGCATAGTCTTGCATTTACTCGTTATAATGATGCAGATCAGTATAGACGTATATTTACTTATACTGGTGGTGATAATGATCCATTCTATGCTGAATTCCATTTTGCTGTTAGTAGCTTTGCTCCTTGTCATGGTCTTTTTGAAACATATGAGTTTGAAAAAGGCTCTAATAAGAAAGTAAGTGTTGAAAATGGTGCTATTTTGAATTAAGTTTATTAAGCGCACCTTAAACATGAGGTGCGCTTTTTTTCTATTATGGATTATAATGATGTTATAGATACTGGTTTGGAAGTTGCAGGAAATTTTTCAGGTGCTGCTGGTGGTATTGAAGGCACATTTTTAGAGAATCTTTTACAACCCGGTGTTGTTCAGCAACGTGAATTTGGACAAGAAGTTGCATTACAACAAATGCAAAATGAATGGAATTCTGAACAAAATAAGATGAAACGTTTAAAAGAAGCAGGTGTTAATCCTCTGACTGCTGCTCAAGGTGTTAGTGGTAGTGGTCAATCTCCTGCTACTTCTTCCGTTCCCGGTCAATCTGTTACTTCACCTTTCTCTGATATTGGTGATGCTATTAGTGGTATTGGTCAAGGTTTTGAGTCTATCTCTAAAGCAAATGAAACGCGTAAATTGTTGGAAAATCGTAATAAGAATCTTGTTACTGATACATTCCTTAAACTTAAAGAAGCAGGTTATCAAGATTCACTTGCAAAGAATCTTTCTATTGCTACTATGTTTCTTCCTAAAGAAAAGATGCTTAATTTAATGGCAATGGCTGCTGAAGTACCTAAAATATCTGCTGAGTATAAGTCTATTATGCAAGGTATTGATGAGAGTAAAGAACGTATTAAAGAAATTAATTCTCGTATTAAACTTGCTGAGGCTACTGCTAATTATCAAGATAAACTTGCTTTGGAAGCTGAAAAGCGTACTTTGCAAATTACAGTTCAGACTAATATGGATAATTGGCGTTACGACAAGATGAAGCGCTTGAATCTTGACCCAAATAACCCGATTGAAAGTAATATGTTTACAATGGCTTGTGAAGGTAATCAAGAATTAGTAGATAAAGGTGCTGCTGTTTTTCGCGATATTGAATATAACAAAAGTACTGGTGCCTATGAAGCTGAAGAAGAATATGCTTATGATATTGCTTATGATAAGGAGCGTGCAGCTGCTGAAGCAACTTGGTTGTCTAGACCTAATAATATTCCTTCTCTTCTTGTTCAAGATGCTGCTGTTCTTGGTAAGTTAGTTCATGATCGTCGAATTACTCGTGAAAAAGCTGAAGTTCAAATTAAGCAGCAAAAGCAATTTCAGAAAAGTTTTAAAGAATATAAAAATCATCTTTTAAAAGAAATGCAGGTTGCTAATCATGAGTATCGTAAATTAGCCTCTAAACATGGTCGTAATAGTAATATTGCCAGAGATGCTAAATATAAGGCTAATAAGGCTACTGCCATTTATTATAATTATGATGAGGATGATTATGTTGATTTACTCTTTAATAAAGTTGGCGATCGAAAGAGTAAATAACCGCCGTTTTTCATCGGCGGTGAGATTCTTGTCTTATTATGTGTACTTGCAACAACCCCGAAACTTTGGTTAGGGGTTGTGCATTTTTGTAAAAAATTAAAATCGGTAAGACGTTAAATCTTGTCTCGTATTTTAAAGTTATAATATTTTAAAGTTATAAGTTATGTGTTTGTCACCTGTTCAAATAATAAACCCTACTAAATATATCTCTTTGAAATATAGAGATAGATTTTTGTTAAGTGTTCCATGCGGAAAATGTGCAGAATGTCAGCAAAATTTATCTAATCAATGGTTTCAACGTGCTTGGCAAGAATGTAAGGATTTAAAAGGTAAAGGATTTCTTTATTTTGATACCTTGACTTATGCAGATAATACTTTGCCACATATGGATGATATTTTAGATATTTTACCACATGAACCTTGTTTTCGCCCAATTGATATTAGGCGTTTTATTGAGAGTTTGCGTATTGATTTTAAGAGAAAATATAAATCTGATTTTAGGTATTTTATTAGCAGTGAGTATGGTGAGTTAAAAGGTCGCCCTCATTATCATGTCTTGTTTTGGGTATATTCTAGTATTGGTCCATTGGAATTTTCTAGTTTGGTATCATCTAAGTGGCACTTTGGCATAACTGATGGTTTGCCATATAAGTATCCTGCTTATGTTTTATCTCATAATTGTATTGATGGTGATGCAGTAACTGCTAATTATCTGCGTGCATGTCGTTATGTTACGAAGTATGTACAAAAGTCATGTAAATATGATAATGATATTGATGATCGTATAAATTTGTGTGTTCGTTTGGTTGGTGATAAATTAGGTGATGATTGGTTATCATCTGTAAATTGTCAGCGTTTTAAGTCAAAAATTAAGCGTGCAGTTAAGCCTTTTCATCGTCAGTCTCGTGGTTTTGGTGCATCTTTGTTAGAAGAATTGGATATAGATAAATTGTTTGATGATGGTTGTATTTTTATGCCATCTCCCAAAGGTCTCGTTATTCCTGTTCCTTTGTCTACTTATTATAAAAGGAAATTGTTTTATGATTTAGTATCTATTGATGGTACCAAAACTTGGTGTTTGAATGATCTTGGTATAAAGTATCGTGCACATCGTCAACAAAAGTTGATTGATAAATTGGCTACTTCATTTTATGATTATTCGTCTTCGTTTGCCCTTGGTTATGATAAAGAAGTTTGTAAAGGATTGGCGGAGTATGTTTTTTTGGTTCAAGGTCGTATAATTGCTGACAAACCTAGTGATAATTTATTTGAAAAACTTCCTAGTGTTACGTTGTTTAATTATTGTACGTTGTCAGACAAGGAGCATTTAGGATCCCTTGGTATTACATCTCAGTTTGTTGGTAATAATTCTATTGGTTATACATCTTATAAATTACCTCCATCTTATAAATTTTCTCAGTTTATTAGTAAGTATGTTTATTTTGATGAGGATAAAGAGGATAAATTGAATAAGATCTATTATAATTTGTCCGTACACAACGATAGGAAGCAAGAAGCATTTGTTTTGCAGCAGCATTTGGAAAATGTTTACAAGTTTGTTCGTGAAGCATTTTAAAAAAAAGTCCATGCCTATGTACTTCGACTGCTATGTCGCGGCTACTGCTTTCGTGCCCTGCATTATATTAAACCGCGTCCTCAATGCAAACGCGCGTTGCGTTAACACGCGCTTTATGCCATGCGTTCGGAATTACTTACATGGATTGTTCTTTAACAGGTTGTAGCATGGCATCGGTGTAAGTCCGTGCCTTTGTACTAATTGCGTTTGGCTTTTATAACTTGTGCCTTATGGCTTGTTGATATCTTTTGTATTTTGTTATCCGTATCGTTTCGATAGGTGTAATTTGTAATACCGTTTTCAACAAGTCAACGTCTTTTGTAGATAGGTGTTTGTTGTAATGTTTTATTTCTATATATTTTATTTTTTATTTATCTATTTAAAGAAAAAAACTTTTTGTCTTTGTTGGTTTTCTTTTTCGTGTATCCAAAATTTCCACAAAAAATACTTGACAAGTATTTGTTTTAATTGTTTCTTTGCAGTGTCAAACAATCAAAATAATCAATACTATGACAGCAAAAGAATTGAAAATCAATTATTTAGAAGCTAAAAAAGCAAAAACAAAATTCCAAATGTGTTATTGGATGGACAAATTTAATTGGAAAAATATTCCATGGGTTTCTATTATTTGTGATGCTTACACAAAAGATGATTTAAAAGCTGAATATGCAGTGTTTCTTTCGTCATTTGGTTTTTGAATTTATGTTATAAATCATCATTATGTTAGTTAGTATATTTGATAATTATTCTGATTTAAAAGTTGGTGATTATTCATATTCTTTTAATCATCATGCTTATTATGATCATTCTTGTAAAAATTGTGTTAAATTATATAAATCTTTAGGTTATCCTCGGTGCTGTTGTAAATTGTTAAGGTTTGTTGTTTGTTTAGGTC
>CACYKP010000062.1 GCA_902775025.1 uncultured bacterium
TGAAAAATTAGGTAAAACAGTTGTACTTGTAACACACGAACCTGATATCGCAGAATATACAAAGCGTATAATTAAATTCAAAGACGGTCAAATTGTTTCTGATTTACCAAAAGAAGAATGGTTAAAGCAAAGGAATAGAGAAACATAGAAGATTGTATTTTGATTTATGAAATAAAAAGAAAGGAGCAAAGTTAATAAGAGTTAAGTTAATAAAAAATTATTAAAAACAACTTATTCACTCAATTACTTAATCACTTATTCACTTCTAAAAAATGATAGATTTTAAATCAACATTAAAAATAGCACTTAATTCGCTAAAAGTTAACAAAATGCGTTCCGCACTGACTTCATTGGGCATAATTATCGGTGTAGGAGCCGTTATTATTATGCTTGCTTTAGGCTCTGGTGCTAATAAACAAGTTCAGTCTAATATTGAATCAATGGGCTCTAATGTCTTAACTATTCGCTCTGCGTCGGCTAAAACAGGCGGAGTTTCTATGGGTATGGGTTCAAAACCGACTTTGAGTGTAAAAGATGCAGATGCAATACAAAAAAATGCGAGAGGTGTTGAAGCTGTTGCACCAATAATGAGTTCTTCTAAGCAGGCAATGTACGGAAATCAAAATTGGCAAACATCTGTATATGGTATTACAACACCTTATTTATATGTAAAAAGTTATGAAATAAAAGAAGGAAGAGCATTTACACGAGATGATGATAACAATGCCGCTAAAGTTGCAATTATTGGCTCAACCGTAGAAAGTGAATTGTTTGGTGATATTAATTCAATCGGAAAAACCATAAGAATCGGAAACGTTCCGTTTAAAGTAATCGGTACGCTTGTTTCAAAGGGCGCAATGGGACCAATGGACCAAGATGATATCATTTTTATACCGCTGACAACAGCACAAAGAAAGGTTTTTGGTACAGATTTCCCAGGTTCAGTCAGTCAAATTTTAGCAAAAGCATCGTCAGTTGAAGAAAGTTCTATAGCTCAAAAAGATATAGAAGAGATTTTGCGTTCAAGACATAATTTAGGCAGAACTCAGGAAAATGATTTTGAGATAAGAAATTCTGCCGAGTTTCAAGAAAAAATGAAATCTACAATTCAAACACTATCCTTATTCTTAGCATTTGTAGCATCAATATCATTAATAGTCGGCGGTATAGGTGTTATGAATATTATGCTAGTATCCGTAACAGAGCGGACAAAAGAGATTGGTATAAGAATGGCAATCGGTGCAAGAGCAAGTGATATAAGGCTTCAGTTTTTGATAGAAGCGTTAGTTCTGGCTTTAATTGGTGGTATTATAGGAATAATATCAGGAGTAGTTATATCCCTTTTAATAGGCGCACTAACAAGCCAGCCTATAGTGTTTACTTTAATGCCGATTATTTTATCGTTTACTGTTTCAGCTCTGGTTGGGGTAGGTTTTGGATATTATCCTGCATACAAAGCTTCGCTTCTCAATCCTATTGATGCACTCCGTTATGAGTAACTCTATTAGCATTAACAGCTCTCATATAGTTTTTCATAAAGTCTGTTGTTGCATCTTCAAAATTATTATTAGGATTATTTATATACGTAAATTTTTCTCCGGGTAATACAGCATATCTTTTAAGCGTATCTCCCGGTTTTTGAGGTTCAAGCCTTGCATATCTAAAACCGTTCTTGTCAGGTTCTGATATGATTGCTACGAGCTTTTTATCTTTGTCTTTTGTATATATTTCGCTAAAACCGTCCAATTTCTTAATATCAAAATCTTTAGGGTTCAAGTCTAATGTTTTCATACTTTTTTCTAAAGTATTATCTTTTTTTCTTGTTAAAAATTTATAATTATTTTGGTTAAATTTAAATATTTTATTTAGTTCAGATATCGTACTCAATGCTTTGTTTTTGTAATTAGATAGTATATCTGTAATTTCTTTTGAAGAAATATTTTTATGAAAACCGGATTCTGTACTCAATTCAGGATAATATTTGAATTTTGTTTCTTTATGCTCAGTTAAAAACTTAGCTACTTTTTTATCGGAGTTTTTTTCAGTAATATATAAAATATCCCCTTCAGATTTTAAATTTTTAATAATCTGATAATTATTTCCGAGCTTAGATAATATCTTCTGTTGAATCTGTATAGAAGGTTTGTTTATTAAAAATGCACCTTTAAAATTAATACTGTTATCCATGTTGGCTAAATCCTTTCACACCAAAATAAAAACGTGTAAAAATATTTTTTGCTATTCTTTTCAAAGAAATTGATAATGATATAGTATCTTAAAAATATTTTATTTTCAAGCAACAAAAAAGAAGGCAGTTAAAGCTGCCTTCTTTATAGAAATTATACTAGAACCTATTCGTAGATGTAACCGTTGGTTAGGTCTATTCTCAATGGTCCGAGTAGTCTGATGTTAATAATTTGGTTAGGAGTTGTTGTTACTTTTTTGTTTTTAAATAACTTGCTCCAGAAACCGTTAACTTCAGGATCAAGTGTTGCTACACCATATAACATAACTGCTTGATCATTTGGAGTTACTAAAACTTCATTTCTGAGAATAATTTCACCGTTTTGTTTGAAAGTTTTTCCTCTTTGAACGTATTTGATTTGACCTTTCAAATCACTGCCTTCCTGAACTAATAAATATCCTTCTTTTGTAACGATATTTTTTGGAACTTTAGCAGTATAAATATCAGCAACGTTTGAGAATTGAGAACCGATAACTGTTTCTAATTTAATCGGGAATATAGCACCCGCAGGAATTACACCGATTGAACCTTGAACACGAACGTTTTCTAGGATATAACCTTCAGCTGTTCTTTTTTGAAGATTTTCAGCTAATTTTGCGTTCGGATTAAGTTTAGCTTCTTGCATCATCTTGTATAATAAAGCAGCAACCTCAGCTCTGTTCATTGGTCTGTTCGGTTCCATTTTACCTTCGTGACCTGGTTCAATAACATCTAAGTCTAATAATTGAGATTTAGCAGCTGCCATTAAGAACCAAGCAGGTAATTGAGTGTAATCTTCATAGCTCTTTGATATAACAGTTTGAGCTCTTTGTTCACTAATATTTGATGTAGTTAAAGCGTTTACGGCAATAGTGATAGCTTCAGCTCTTGTTACAGGGTCATAAGGTCTGAAGTCAGTTCCTCTTCCGTTAGGAATAAGGTCAAAGTAAACAGCTTTTTGAATTATATTGTATCCCCAGAAATCTTTTTCTATATCGGCATAATCGATAGGTTGAGTAACTGTTGTATTTTCTTGTCCTAATGATTTAATTACCATAGAAGCAAATTCTGCTCTTGATACAGGGATATCAGGTTTGTAAGTACCGTCAGGGTAACCAACCAAAACTCCGATTTCTGTTAAAAATTTAATTGATTGATAGCACCAATGGCTTTCATCCATATCGGTATAAAAAGCATTTGCAGGAGCGTTAAACACACACAGCAAGCTGAAAATAATCAATCCTTGCAGTAACTTTTTGAACATTAATAGTCCTCCTTTTTCATATTTCCTTTAGTTTAATAATATATTAAATATTTAAATAATGCAATTTAGAAAAAAAATTCTTTTTACAATTCTACATATATCACTCGGTATATCTTATTCTTCAATACCCCATATATAACAAAACAGAATCATTAATTCTTAAGCATCTATTTATTTGAAACCATTTTACCTTTCACTAACTTATATCAAACGGAGTAATATCTTATTCAAATGGTGAAGGTTTGGAATGCTGGTGTTATATGTGATAATAGTAAAATAAAAAGTTACTCTTTTTAGGAGTAACTTTATTACGGGTTTGCGTTTTTTATTCTTCCTCAAGGTAAGTTCTATAATCATCTATTTTGTCAACTTCCCTTAATTTTTTTATTGCAATCGTTTCTAATTGTCTTATTCTTTCTTTTGAAAAACCAAGCTTGTTGCCTATTTGTTCAAGTGTTTTTGGCTCATTATCGTCAATTCCGAAACGGCATTTTATTATTTGCTGTTCTCTTTTGTCGAGTTTGCAAAGCAGATTTATTACATCATTTTCTTTTAATTTTTTTTGAGTTGTGTTTTCCGGAGTACAATAACTTGTGTCTGCAACATAATCCTGTATGCATAAGTCATCAGTTACATAAGTTTCAAGACTAATTGGTTCTGTCTTTAATGCGCTTCTAACTTCTTCTATACGTTTTTTGTCTAATCCGGATATTCTTGATATTGTATCATCATCAACTTCCAATTGTTCATCACATTCCGCAATTGAACAGGCTTTTTTATATTTTCTTATTTTTTCTAGCATGTGTACAGGTATTCTTATTGTTTTAGATTGGTTTGAAATAGCCCTGATTATTGTTTGTTTTATCCACCAAGTTGCATAAGTAGAAAATTTAAAGTTTTTCTTATAGTCAAATTTTTCAGCGGCTTTTATCAATCCTAAAGAACCCTCCTGAACCAAATCCATAAATAAAACCCCTTGTCCTATATATTTTTTTGCAATGCTTACAACAAGTCTTAAATTTGCTTGAACAAGCTCTTTCATTGCATTTTCTTTTTCTGTTTTGTTACCCTCCTGTATTTTTCTTCCAAGTTCGCATTCTTCAGCCCTTGAAAGCATTTTTTTTCTGCCTATTTCCTTTAGATACATTTGTAAAATGTCATCATTATTTACTATTGTGCTGAATGTTTTAGGATTTTCCTCATCATTTTCTTCACTTAAATCAATATATTCAATACTTTTTAAAGCTTCACTCATCATACTTCCTCCATTACTCTTCCAATTATATAGACGAAGTTTTTATAAAAAAGTTCCGTAATTTTTTGAGTAAAAATTTGTATATTATAGATTTTTTGCCTTAAAATAATTTTAGGCTAAGAATGATGTACCTACTGTGTTTTAACCGCACCGTCATTCTGAGGTGTTAGCCGAAGAATCTCTAAATGTTAATTTTCCTACCAACTTTTTTGTTAAGAAATTTTACAAACAAAATATTTTTTTTCAATTTTTAAGCAATTTTTTACAGAAAAAAGACTTTATATTTATAGTTAGGTTTATAAAGGGTTATTGTATCGTGACTCAAAGTGTTCAAAATTTTGATAATCGTAATAGTTATGGTGTTCCGCAAAGACCGGTACAGTCCGCAATGCATTCGCAGCCACAAGCTGTACGCATACCGGAATACTATATGCCTAATGAAAGAAAGAGTTTAAAAGAGGCATTAGAAGAGAATCCTATGTATTCTATGGGGATTAAAGGTTTCTTCGGACCGTTAATAGATCATCCTATTGCGTCAGTTTTAACTTGGTTCGGGTGCGGTTTTTTGCTTGACAAATATACCTCTGCTTGCGGCGGAGAATACGATAAGAGCTTGCTTAAAAAAGTTACAAATTTTGGCGACAGAATTGAAAATTCATCATTTGTTCAGTCTAAGCCAATGCAGTCATTTCTCAATATATTCAAAAAGAGCGGTGAACAAGGCGGCAAAATATTGCAAAAAAATTCTGTATTAAGAGCAATTTGGAAAACTCCGACTATGCCTGAATGGGAAATGGTTAAATCAGAGATGATTCCTCAAAGACAAAGGGTTGTTCACGATTTTAATCAAATTGTTAATGAGTTGAAGTTAACAACTGACGGATATGCTAAGTTAAATAAACTGGCTCTTGATAAAGAAGAAAATGGCCGGTTGAAAAAATTAGCCAGTGTATTGAATACAGAAGAAAAAGCATCAAGTTATATTCAACTAAAACGATTGGGTGTAAAAGAAGATGAGATAATGAAAGTTATATCTAAAGCAGACGGTGGTGTTGCTGATACTAAAAAAGCTATTCTAAAAGCATTTGGTGATAAAGATGTTGAATGGCTCAAAAAAATTCATGAAGACACAATCGGTGCTAAAATTAACGAGGTTCAAGAAGCAACAAAGAAAGTTGGCGGCAAAGTTAAAATCGGCTTAGGTGAATTTAAACCTTTCGGTATAAACTTAGGACCTTTGAATGCTGCAACAAAACGTGTTTTAGGCTGTGATAATGTCTATAACAGACTTTATAGTTTAGATGGCGGTGCAAAAACATCAACCGGAAGATTTATGTCCCGCTTTATGCAAATGGTACACAGAGGTTTGACATTTGGCGGCGGTAAACTTGGTGTTCTGTTGTTTATTGCTCCGGCATTTGTAGAAACTGCTATTAATGTACATAAGGCTGAACCAAATCAAAAAGTAGGAACAGGTGTAAGCAATCTTGTAAACCATATCTCTTGGGTATTTACATTCCCGTTTGCACTGCAAATTATGCACCATATCTGCGGTGCTAAGTATGCAGGTCTTACAGAAGACCAAGTCCAAAATATAAGAAAGAAAGTAGCCGATTTTAATAAAGATAATAAAGCCGGTAAATTCGCAGACTACACAGATTGGAACGAAAAACGAAAAGTCTTGAATAAGGAAATAAAAGAATTAAGTAAAGTAAAAGGTCAAAAATGGTACACAAAAGGTATCAGAAAGCTTGCAGGATGGTTAACACCTGATTTAGGTAAAGTCGATGCTTATAATACCGGAAACTGGTTCACAACTAAATTATCTCAATTGAGGAATCTTCCGAGAAATCTCTTCGGAGTGCCTGCAAGACTTATTATATTTGGTCTGCTTACAATGGGAGTTCTTGATACAGCATTGAATAAAGGCATTAAAGCAATATTTGGCGATTCTTATGATTCTATGAAGGAAGAAGAAATTAAGGATGCAAAAAAAGAACAAAAGAAGTTTTTAAAAGAAGATTTGAATGAAAGGCTATATGAAACTCAGCGAAGAAAACTTCAAAAAAGAGTTTTACCAACTAAACAACCTCAAGTAAATCCTCAAGGTAATGCTTTATCTCATCATGGCACAGGGGTAAATGCGTCAGGGGTAAATTCAGCAGGGGTAAATACTGCAGGGGTAAATACTGCTGGGGTAAGTATGGTCGGGGCAAATAACAACGCAATTCAGCAAGCAGAAATTCAAACGGCTGACAACTATTCTTACATTCCATCAGAGAAGAATATTATAAAATCAGAAGCAAAAGG
>CACYKP010000063.1 GCA_902775025.1 uncultured bacterium
GTTGAACGTGAAATTATTGAAACATACAGAAATGAACTTACTCATGATATATGGGGCAATGCGAATAAACTAAGAGATTGGACGCTAAAAAAAATTGAAAATATTGCTCAAAAAGAATACCCCTCAAAACTTTTGGATTATGATGATATTCAAAACGGAAGAAATAATGCCGTTAAAAAATGGTACGAGCTGTTAAAAATAAATTCTTTTACAAAGAATAATCCCTTTATGCAGCTTAAAATTTTAAAATTTGTAACTTCAAACTTATTAGAAAATAACAAGCAAGTCGCACCAATTATTAATAACTCTGTTCTTTCTGATACCTTATTCCAAATTCAAAAAAATGGCGGTTCATTCAGAAAAACCTATTTCAAACTTTTTCAAGATTTTTATTCATCACTGAATATTAATATTGAACAAACCCCTTTAGGCAAATGGTACACTGTAGATGTTCCAAATGAAATAGAGGCAAAAAGAAATGCTTTGCAATTTAATAAAATTAAAGAGTTTATTTCAGCCTTATCTCAAGGAACAAATTGGTGCACAAGAAGTCCAGCAACTGTTGGTAATGATTATAATAATTGCAAATTTAACATATTTATTGATGTTGCAGGTGTTCCGCAAGTTTGTATGACGAGTATGGGAAATAACAAAAATTGGTTTGAGTTTATAAGAGGTAAAGATCAATATGCACCCATCCCTGATAAATTTAAAGAGGTAATTCGGGCTTTTTTAAAAGAACATAAAATAACAGACGGCAAAGTCGGAAACCTTGATCGTGTTGAAGCAATATCAGATGTTTTAAAATAGACTCTATTCGTTATTATTTGTTCCGTTCACGGCATCTTCAACAACGTGTCCGCCAATGGCACCAACTATAGCTCCTCCTCCTGCTAAACAAATAGCTGCTGGTGCAGCTAAAACTGCAGCAGCAACAACAGCTGCCGTGCCGGTTATTCCGCCAAGCCATGCTCCAAATTTACCTTTGAAATTCGTGTTTTCAAGGACTTTTGGTTCTTCTGTACAAGGCGGGTTACAATAATTTAAATTTCTTGATTTTTGATAATTGTTTTGTTGATAATTAACACTCACTCGACTCACGCGCATATAAACACCCCTTTGTTTATATTTTAACATTATTAAAGCAGGTTTACAATGTGTTTCATAAAAGTTTACAGTTATTTTTTTAAGGCATTTTCGAGTGCTTTTTCGAGTACTTGAATTTTTGATTCTAATACCTTTACTTTTGCAGAATTTTCATCAGAAACGATAGATTCTTTTTCCAGTTCTCTTTTATATGAGTTGATTGTATTATTCTTGACAATCAGCTTAAGTGCCATTAAGAATATACCAATACCCATACCTGATATAAAAAATCCAGCTAACTCCCATTTCCCGGAAAGATATGTATAACTGTACCAGCCTTCTAAAATTGATATTAAAAACAATAAAATGCAATAAAATATTTTTATTCCTTTTTTCATATTATCCTCCGTGGACTAATTATATCATTATTTATTAAAAAGTTAAAATTTATGATATTATAATAGTAATCCGACTAACAGGGAAATAGAATATGGGAGATGAAGACAAACAATTTGATGCCACCCCGCAAAAGCTCGAAAGAGCGAGAAAAGAGGGACAGGTAGTTAAATCAAAAGACGTGTCAACGGCATTGTCTCTTCTTGTAATGTTTACTTTCATAAATATGCTTGCTCCGATTATTTGGAGAATGATTGTCGGTCTGTATAAAACTTTATATGAGCAGATTCCGAATAAACATATTGATGATATCGGAATAACGTATATTTTGACAAATACTTTAATTCCGTCTGTTGTTATAATCGGTTCAATTCTTTTTGTAGCAGCTTTTATAGCAATACTCGGTGATTTTATGCAAGTAGGTCCGTTAGTTGCAGTGGCACCTTTGGTTCCTAAGTTAGATAAATTGAATCCGACTAAATATTTTAAAAACTTATTTCAGGTAAAGACTTTGTTTGAGTTGTTTAAAAATATTTTAAAAGTTGCTGTTTTGGGTATTGTCGGTTGGAGCGTATATAGTTCGCATTTGGAAAGTATTTTAATGTTAGCTGCAATAGATAATCACTTTGCTGTAATGATAGAGTTCGGAAAACTGATTGTAGAATTTATTTACAAAGCTTGTATTGCGTTTTTGATTATTGCTGCTGCTGACTATGGTGTTACAAAGTGGAAGTTTTTAAAAGACCAAAAAATGTCTTTTAAGGAAATAAAAGATGAGTACAAAAACTCCGAAGGTGATCCTCATGTAAAGGCTGCTTTAAGACAAAGACGTATGCAAATGCTTCAGCAAGGTGCAATGGATTCTGTACCGGAGGCGGATTTTGTGGTTAGAAACCCTACCCATGTTGCTTGTGCATTAAAATATGATGCAGAAACTATGCAATCTCCGACGGTTACGGCGAAGGGAACGGAGCTTATGGCTAAAAAAATTATTGATATAGCAACTCAGCATAATGTTCCTGTTATTGATAACGCTCCTGTAGCCCGTGCTTTGTTCAGAATGGTAGATATTAATCAGCAGATTCCGCCGGAACTATATAAAGCTGTCGCAGAAATTTTGTTATTTGTTTATGGTTTGAAAAGCAAAAACAATGGTTAAATCTCGCCTTGCATATATTCTTTTATCAAGTTTATCGGCATTGCAAACCCGATTCCTATATTTGATATGTTGTTATCAGGATTATAAATAGCTTGATTTATTCCTATAATTTCTCCTTTAGTATTCAATAGCGGTCCACCCGATGAACCTGGGTTTATTGCAGCATCAGTTTGAAGCCTGTTTTTTGCATAATCAATTCTCGATATTATCCCTTTAGTAAGTGTTCCGTTAAAACCGAAAGGATTTCCTATTGCAAGTACGCTATCACCGACTTTAATTTTTTCCGAATTTCCAAGTTTTACGGTTTTTAGTTCATAAGGAACAGAAATTTTTAATAATGCGATATCTTGTTTATCACCAAATTTTTTTAGTATTTTTGCTTTATAATCTTCACCATTGCTGGTTGTTACAATTATATCGCTTCCGCCTTCAAGTATGTGTGCACTCGTAAGAATTGTCCCATTTTTGTCTATAATGCAGCCTGTTCCGC
This sequence comes from uncultured bacterium, assembly GCA_902775025.1. Lineage (GTDB taxonomy): Bacteria > Cyanobacteriota > Vampirovibrionia > Gastranaerophilales > Gastranaerophilaceae > CAG-196. Next base: position 3,132 of record CACYKP010000063.1, read on the forward strand.
AAGAAAACCCGTCTCCTATTTGTGTATCAACTGCGACTATCGCAGGACTTATTTTATCATATATTGAACATGCATTGTTATGTATTAGTTCAAATGAGTATACAGGTATTGTGCATAACATTGATATGATTGCTATTATATGCTTAAACATCTTTACCTCATTAGTTAATTTCTAATAATATAATTTTATTTTTGTTAAATTTATTCAATACAATATTTACCTCTCTGAGTTGATAAATATTGCAAGGAGTAATATTTTAATGTATAATTCTCTATAAAGTTGAAAATAAATTAAAATCGACGCAAAAAGGAGAAAATTATGTCAAGAATTGAAAGTTTTAAAAGAGCTTTAGCAGAAAAAAGAGCGGTAAAAATTATATCAGGTATTGATAATTTTGATGCTGATAAAGTAAAAAAAGTTGTTAATGCCGCATCAAATTCAGGTGCAAGTGCAATTGATATTTGTGCAGAACCTGACATTATATCAGAAGTTAGAAGTATGACAGATTTACCTTTGTTTGTATCATCAGTTGATCCTGAAGAGCTTGCTCATGCAGTGGTTTTAGGTGCTGATGCGGTTGAACTTGGTAACTTTGATGCTTTGTATAAAAAAGGTATTTCTTTCTCAGCAGACCAAGTATTAAACTTAGCAAAGAGAACAAAAGAACTTGTTGAAGATACTTTCTTATGTGTTACTATTCCCGGTGAACTGGAAATAGGTGAACAAGTTGAACTTGCAAGAGCATTAGAGGACTTGGGTGTTGATTTAATCCAAACCGAAGGACATTTCTCTAATGAAAATCCTTCAAACGGAGTCAGAGGTTTGATTGAAAGAGCAGAACTTACTATTTCTAATACAATTGAACTTTCAAGAAATGTTGAATTACCAATTATGACAGCAACAGGAATTAATCCTACAACTGCCTCTTTGGCTTTTGCCGCAGGCGCTTCTGCTATTGGCTGCGGTTCTTGTGTAAACAAACTTGATTCTGAAATTTCTATGCTTGCAGTATCAAGAAGTTTAGTCGAAATTGCTGAAAAAAGCGCACAATATACAATGGAACTTGTATAAAAATATATATACGATAATTAAAAATGCGGGCAAAATATTTTGCCCGCATTTTTATGCTAAATTGAGTTTGCGGAAAAATTAGCGTTTTGAGATCCTTCGCATTCGCTCAGGATGGCGTGCCTGTTGGATGTAAAGCTTGCTGTCGTTCTGAGGGAAATAACCATTTAACCCGAAGAATCTCATTTTTTCCTGCACAGTCTTGTTTTTACTAAATTTACTATTCAATTGTAAATTTTTGTAACAATTTTTTAAAAAATCCTAAAGTTTAACTCTAAACGTGCCGATATATATAATAAATAAATATTAATATATCCAAAAGGGATTCCCCATAAACCCAATGCATTCAATTAATGCAAGGGGAAAACAAAGGGCAAACAAAAGGAGTACAAAATGGCAATACCAAGTATCGATGCAGCATTATCAAACAAATCGGATGCAATCAAATATTTAAACAGTCCTGATGCAACCTCAGAGGGTAAAGCAAAGATTGTTGCGAAATATGGTGCTGCCCAAGTTGATAAATGGACATCTGTTGAATGACGAAAAAGCTGATGCAAAATCTAGAGGCAGAGATAATGCTGAAAGTGCAACTGATGGTTTTGACGGCGAAGCTGATAATACAAAAAGTACTATTTCATCTTCAGTAAATGTTGTAGGCGGTGTTGCTGGTGCAGCTGCTGGTGTATTATCAACAATGTCATCTTCTTTAAATAATATTTTATGTTTTTGTAATAATATTAAGATAGCTTTTGGCGCTATTGTGGCTGCCATTGGCGCATTGTTACTATCAAATGCAATATATTTAAAATCAGCAAACCCAAATGAAGAACCTGCACAAGCTTGTGAAGATATGGCACAAGTTATGCAAGACGAAGCTGCTGCTCTTGATGAAACACAGCAAACAATGGAAGAGGCAGAAGCGGAATCGACAGCTCTGGCAGATGAAGCTAATGAAACAAATAATGATGGGAATAAAAATATTGATACTAAAAAAACGGAATTTGATTTTTATAGAAACAGATATAATGCATTAAAAGCAAAAGCTGATAACGGCGAAAAACTTACACCTGAAGAGAAAGCTCTTATGACAAAACTAGCACCATTAATGAACAATATTGGTACTGAAATTGAAGGAATAGAAACTTCAACATCTGATAAAGTGTCCGCTCTAAGTGATAAAATTGGTGAGTGTCAAACAGTATTTGATGATTCAGCAGAAACTATGGAAACAATACAAGGCGAAACAGAATATTTGGCTGGTTTTGATGAAGATACTGAATCGAATGCCAAAGCTGTTGCAGCAACCTCATATATTGGTGTAGCTGGGGCATTAGGTGTTATGGGAGGAGGTTATAAGGTTATATCGCAAGCATGGTCTAAAGGGTTATTTGCTGCACCTACAGAAATTATACTTGGTGGTGTTGCTATAGCAGAAGGTGTTGCCTCAGGATTAATTTTTAAAAGTGTAATATCAGATCAAAATGAGTATGCAAATAAAGCATCTAATGCAATAAATGAGCGAGGAATAACTGAAGAAGCTAATACAGCAACAAGTGATATGTATGACGAAAAATTGGATACTTATGCCGCTTTAACCGAAGGTGTTGATGAGTTAGAAATTGTTGTACCTGAGGATTTAGAAGTTCCTGCTCCATCTGTATCAACTGAAGGTAATGAAAGTGGCGGAGCCGGTTTAGGCGGTAATCCTAATAATAAAGGCGGAACGAATGGTAATGATGGTGCTAACGGGGCAAATCCGTTTAATTCTGCACAAAAATCTGGAGCCGAACAAAACAGCGGTAAGCCTGATTCTCAAAAAAATGACAAAGATAATGATAAAAAGTTTTTCGTATAATTTAATCTTTTTCCCTCTCAAAATAGAGAGGGAACAGCCGTAGGAACGTTAGAGACGTACGGATGTGGGTTAGGTTCAATTAAGAACAGAAAAGGAGATTTTTCGGCTTGCACCTCAAGAATATCAGCTGTTAGTATTAGTTGTACTTGAGAAAATATATATTACTTTTCCGTGAAAGTACATATAAAATCGTCATTCAGAGGGGTGAACAACCATTCAACCCCCGAAGAATCTCTAAAACTGTTTTTAAAGTTATGGCGATACTTCGCACTTCGTAAAAGCTAAAATAAAAACTAAAAGACATTTTGCTCAGTATGACGAATTAACGTATCAACATAAAATCTTGAATTCTATAATTTTGTTACCAAATTATGTAACATATACATGAATGACGAAAATATGTACTAATTCACGAAAAACATTATGTATATTTACTCCTGAATAACGTACCACGACTTATGATTAACTCTTATTAACTTAATTCTTATTATTAAATTTTGTAACAAAAATATTTTCCTTTGAAATCGGAAATATTTTTTGTACTTTATATATACAAGAGAGCGTAAACCGGACTAAAAACACAAAGCAAAAACACGACATTAACAAGAGTTAGAGAAAGAGAAGAAAAAAAGCTTCCCTTCGGGGAAGCTTTCTTTAGGAAAATTTTTATCTGCCAAGTGTTTTTACTAAGCCTTCCAGAGCTAAAACATAGCTTTGTTCCTTGAAACCTACTACCTGAGCAATGCAAACACCCGAAAGTAATGAAGTATGACGGAATTCTTCACGAGCGTGAATATTTGTCATATGGATTTCTACCGTCGGTATTTGTATAGCAGATATTGCATCACGAATGACAACACTTGTGTGCGTGTATCCGCCGGCATTAATCAAAATCCCATCATATTTGCCTTTTGCGGATTGGATTTTGTCGACAATTTCACCTTCGTGATTTGATTGCCAAGCATCTACTTCTGCACCAAGTTCTTTTCCTCTGTTAATAACAGAAGTTTCAATATCTGCTAAAGAAGTATTCCCATATTTTTCAGGTTCTCTTTGCCCAAGCATGTTAAGGTTTGCACCATTTATTAAAAGAATTTTCATTTTGCCCCCACACCTCAGCCTTCTCCCGCAGGGCGAGGGAGCAGCCAAGACTTGTTTTACAATGTTATGAGTTTATTATACAATAGAATAGAACAGAGAGGAAGATAGTATGATTAACAAACGCTGGTATGATTCAGATCCGATTTTAAAAGAAGCTTTAGAATTACTAAGACTTTCACCTGATAATACTAAAAGTGAAGCTGCAGAATTTATGTTAAAGCTTCAAGAACAAGTTGCAGGTGAAGTTATTGAACACGTTTACGATATTATAAATACATACCAAGGCAAGGGTAACCGTTGGTATGACAACGATCCAATGATGCTTAAGGGTGTTGAGTTATTAAGGAATGCACCTGCAAAAATTCAAAGAGTTGCGGCACTAAAACTTCTTCTTGCACTTGAACAAAAAACATTTGAAGGAGTAGAAATCGGCTAATGAAAGATGTTCAAAACCAAAGGGATTACCGAGGTGTTGATATTCAGAAGGTTGGTGTAAAAGGGGTAGAGCTTCCGCTTACCGTTCAAAGAAAAAATGCCGAGGATATTACTATTTATTCAACCGCTACGGTAGGTGTATCACTTCCTGCACATTATAAAGGCACTCACATGTCAAGATTTATTGAAGTGCTCAATGAATGGAGCGAAAAACATCTTTTGGGCGTTGATATAAAAGGTTGTCTTGAAGAAATTGTAAAAAAGCTTGATGCAAAAAGCGGTTATTTAAGGTTTGAGTTTAAATATTTTATAGATAAAACTTCACCTGTAACAAACATATCTGCTCCGATGTGCTATGACTGTTCGTTCGAAGGTGTGTTGGATAATTATGGTGAAGAGGAGGAAGAATACCGATTCTATTTGGGTGTGGATGTCCCTGTTGCAACTCTTTGCCCTTGTTCAAAAGAGATATCCGATTATGGCGCACATAATCAAAGAGCTCTTGTATCTGTAAACATTACATATCCTGAAGATGAACATATTTGGATTGAAGATTTGATATCTGATATAGAAAAATGTTCCTCAACTCCGCTTTATCCTTTATTGAAACGTGAAGATGAAAAATATGTAACAGAGCACGCTTATGACAATCCAAAGTTTGTTGAAGACGTTTTGAGAGACGTTGTCTTGATGCTAAGGAATAATGATATAATTGATTCATTTGAAGTTGAATGTGAATCATTAGAGAGTATACACAATCATTCTGCATGGGCATATCAAGTTGAAGGATAGAGTTGATTTTTCTCTTGTTGTAGTTCTTGGGTGAAAATAGTCTTAAAAGATATTATATTCCCTTTTGGGTTGCCACCTGCCCCAATCCTCACTAACAAGTGAGGGGGTTCTAGTGCGCTTAGCGTGGAGTATTTCTCCCCTTCTTAGGGAAAGTTAGGTGTAGTATCAGCTCGCAAAGTTGAAATTATTAATAGTACCATCTTATAGTGTTAGTACCCTAGCGGGATAATAACACCCACCCTAGCCCTCCCTAATAAGGGAGGGGACGCTTGTACGCTAATCGTGGAATGTTCCTCCCCTTCATAGGGGAGGTTAGGTGGGGTATTAATTACTTGACGTTAATTAAATAAATATAAAGCTCAATTGTAAAGATTTGTAACAATATTAATTAAATCTGAAATTGGGTATTTTTTATATACTTTATATATATAAGAATGTAAGATAGGATAAAAAAAGATGTCAGTAACAACTCAAAACTTTACATACAATTTACCAAATTACAACTTTGCTGATATGATTGGCTTTGGTGCATTCGGTGGCGGCTTTAATCAATATGGTTGTAATTTTAATCCTTCTTATGTAAATATGGGATTGTCAATATTTGGAATGGTTACTCAAGCAGCTGTATCTTACATTGATGGCAGAGGCGGTAAGAACAATGATACTCCTTCTATATCAGCAGAAGATTTAAGAAAACAAGCAGAAACAAATGTTAATAACGACCATCCTGAATATGAAACCAATATTAAAAATTATACAAATGCTTTATCTACAGCAACTACTCAATGTGGTATATGGAGTGAATCTTTATCTAAATTAACAAATTTGTATGCACAGAAGACAAATTATGAAAAAGAAAGACAAGGTGAAACCGATAAAGAAAAAGCTGATAGAGAAGCACTGCTACAAAACATAAAAGGTCAAATAGAAACTGAAAATATAAAAATTAATGAAGCAAAACAAAAACTATTTCCTATATGTCCATCAGATATAAATTTAGCAACTTGTGAAGACCCAAATGAAGTTATAACTGCAATTAATACATTATTAGAAAGTGCAAAAAAAGAAAAAGAAGATGCTGTTAAAGCAGAGTTGAAAACTTTAGAAGCTGAACATGATAAGGTTACTTCTTCTACAACAACTCCACAAACAAAAGCAGAAAAAAAAGCACAAAAATTACTAGATAAACAAAAAGAAGAGGAAGCAAAAGCAAAACAAAAAGAAGCCGATAGAATTGAGAAAGAAAAAACAGAACAAATGATAGAAGAAAAGAAAAAACGTAACAAATTGCAAACAGCATTTTTGAATGCAGTTGTTAAAGGAATCGGCGATGTCGAACAAGCAAAACAAGATTTAATAGATAACAATGCTTATACAACTCAAATGAAAAACTTATATGATAGTTATACAAAAAGAAATAAAAAATAATAACTTTTAAATAAAATTAAAAACATATATTAATTAGTACTAGTTAATTAATATATTTACCCCAAATTTATAACCCCATCTTACATCTTACTAAATTTTACCGAGCAATATGCTCGTTTTTTTTTTATAGATTTATGTATAGAAAAGAGGACAAAAGTCAAATACATTTTAGAGATTCTTCGGGCAAAATGGCTGTTCCATCAGAACGACAGCACATTGAGCGCAACACATGCTCATTGTCCTGAGCGCAACACGTGCTCGTCATCCTGAGCGTAAGCGAAGGATCCCTTATATTTTGACTTTATAGTCCGCCTTTTACTTATAAAATTTCACCCTTGCATCTATTCTTTTAGGAATGATTCGTAGTTTCTTGCAAGAAGGTGAGTTCTTACTTGGTTAATCAAATCAAGTGCAACGCCGACCATGATAATTAGCGATGTAGCACCGATACCTTGGAAGGTTGTTATGTGTGTTGCATAACTTGCAAAAGCAGGTACTAATGCTATCAGACCTAACGCTATTGCTCCTATAAATGTTGTTTTTGTAAGAATTTTATCCAAAGCTTCTGCGGTAGGTTTCCCCGGTTTTACCCCAGGGATTGATGAACCATATTTCTTAAGATTGTCAGCAATCTCTTTTGGCTGCATGTTTGGCATAATTGATGCATAAAAGAAAGTCAGAGCAACTATCATCAAGAAATAGATTGCGTAATACGTAATTCCGCTTGGATTAAATATTTTGTTTAAAAATACAAATACGGTTTCAGCAGTTCCTGTCAAGTGTGCTTGTCCTACAAGGCTTAAAACTGTTGACGGGAACAAAAGAATAGCTATAGCAAAGATTATAGGCATAACTCCGCCGGGGTTAAGTTTGAACGGGATATAAGTGTTAACTCCGCCGTAAACTTTGTTACCTACTTGTCTTTTCGGATTTACAATAATTACTTTTCTTACTGCTTCCTGCATAATTACAATAAAAATCATTGTAACAAAGAAGATTAAAAGAAGCATTATTAAGCCGAACATCAAAGATGAGTCTTGTTGTACCATTAATCCCGTTCTTGATATATACAACGGAATACCTGATATAATACCGACAAAGATGATTAATGAACCTCCGTTTCCGATACCTTTTTCTGTAATAAGTTCAGACATCCACATAACAAGAACCGAACCGGCTGTCATAGAAACAATGGCCGATATATAAAACATAACATGATTTACTCCCGGCATTATTGAATTAGGAAGGTGAACAAGATAACTCATAAAAATTATAGCTTGGAAAACTGCAAGTACAACTGTAAACAATCTTGTGATTTGCGAGAGTTTACGTCTGCCAGCTTCGCCTTCTTCTTTTTGTAATTTTTCTAACGATGGTACGATTACAGCCATTAACTGTATGATAATTGATGACGTAATGTATGGTCCTATACCTAATGCAAATATAGAAACCTTACCTAATGCACCGCCTGTAAACAAGTCTAAGAATCCTAACAGGTTGTTTTGTGCGGCAAGGTTTGCAAATGCAGTATTGTTAATACCATATACAGGTAAATGAATCCCGAAACGGAACAATACAAGCATACCAAAAGTGAAAATCAACTTCTCTTTTAATCCTGATGCGTTCCACATTGACATCAGATCTGCCGTTGTAGGCATTCTCATTGTTGCCATTTCTTTCATAAAATAATTAAAAATTAAAAATGGAAAATTGAAAATGGAAAATTAATTATATTTGCTACGCAAATAGATTAACAAAACTCACTTTTGTAAATTTATATAATTTCCCATTTTACATTTTCCATTTTCAATTAAAATATTGTTTTCACTTAGATTTATACTAAACAAGCTCAATTTTTCCGCCTGCTGCTTCAATCTTTTCTTTAGCAGAAGGAGTAACGTAGTTAGCTTTAATAGTTAAAGCCGATTTAATTTCACCGTTACCTAAAATTCTAAGACCTTCGCTAGACGGGTGAACTTTCTTAGCTTCTTTAAGAGTTGCAAGAGAGATTTCCTTAAGTCCTAAAGCTTCTAATCTGCCAACGTTGATTGCAGCGTAGTTAATTTTATTTATAATTTGGAAACCTTTTAACTTAGGAAGTCTTCTGTAAGCAGGCATCTGACCGCCTTCAAAACCTCTTTTAGAAGTTCTTCCGGATCTTTGTCCTTCACCGTTATGTCCTCTGCTAGAAGTTTTACCGCATCCAGATGAACGTCCGCGTCCAACTCTAACTGTTTTTTTTGTTGCACCTTCAGCAGGTTTTAAATCTGATAATTCTATTCTTTCCATTTTTATATTCCTTATACTTGATGCAAATAATTGCAACCTACTATCTTTTAAGTGACGAAGTGATTGAGTGATGAAGCGATTATATATTTGATATTTGTTCAACTTGTAAGGCATTAATGATTTAAAACCGCTTGGTTACCTTGCCGCTCTGTTACTTCATCATTTTTATTAAGCTACTTTGTAACTTCTAACAAGTGTGAAATCTTGTTAACCATACCCATAATGATTGGGCTTGCTTCATGCTCTACTACTTGGTCTTTTTTTGTAAAACCTAAAGCTTTTGCAACTTTACGTTGAGCTTCTGAACAACCGATTAAACTTTTTACAAGCTTAATTTGTATTTTTTTATTTGCTGTTTTTGCCATTTTTTTTATTCCCTTATACTTTTGGTGCAAATATTGCACCCTACTATCTATTGTAAATCGTGAACTGTGAACCGTAAATCATTTTTATAAATGCGAATCACGACTCACGTGTCACGGTTCACGGACATTAATTAGTTTAAAAGTTCTGCCATTGTTAAACCACGTTTTTTAGCAACATCTGAAAACATTCTTAATGATTTAAGAGCATCCATTGTAGCGTATGCTGCATTAAGAGGTGATTTAGAACCTTGAGATTTTGTCAATATATTTTCAATACCTGCAAGTTCTAGAACCGGACGTACTGCACCGCCTGCAATAATACCTGTACCTTGGCTGGCAGGTCTTAACATAACCTTTCCGGCACCTGAACGACCTACGATTGGGTGAGGAATAGTTGTTTTGAAAATAGGAACTGTGATTAAGTTCTTTCTTCCGTCTGCAATAGCTTTTTGAATAGCAATAATAACTTCAGCAGCCTTAGCACAACCAACACCTACTTGTCCTTTCATATTGCCTACAATAACTACTGCTCTGAAACTCAACTTTTTACCACCCTTGACAACCTTTGTTACACGGCTGATTTGAACAACCTGCTCTTTCCATTCCGATTCAGGCTTTGCTTCAGATGTGTCTACATTTTTCTTTCTGTTTCTTTGTTTTTTTGCAGGAAGCTTTGTAACTACTTCTTCAGCTACTTCTTCTGTAATATCTTCTTCTGTTTCGGCAGTTTCTGCAGATGTTGTTTCTTCTGCTACTTCCTCTGTGATTTTTTCTTCTTCTGACATGTTATACCTTTCTAATTTTTATATGTGTAACACTATTTTCGGCTTTTATTTATATAAATCTGACAATTGAATATAAAATATCAATACAAAAGTGCCGATTCTTCGGTACTTGAAAAATATTCAATTGTGGGTTTTTTCTGACAATTTGATTTTATATCAGACAAAATACAAAATCAAGTACATTATATTGAAAAAAAAATTTTATTACCTATAATCAACTTATAATGTCGATAATCCAAAAATCACAAAAAGCTCTCGAATTTGATAAAATTTTACTTGAACTTGCAGGATATGCCAAGACCGAACAGTCCAAGATGCTTTGTCTTGAACTTACACCATATGTAAAGGCTGAAGATATCCATAGAGAACTTACTCTAACTAGAGAAGCAAAAGAACTATTAGATAATTCTAAAGATATCCCGATAGAAAAAATTGAAGATTTTTCAAAGCTAAAAAACAGAGGCGAATATTTTATTGAAGAAGAGTTGGTCGATATTGCAAAATCAATGAGAACTTCAAGATTAGTCAGGAATTTTCTTAAAGAAAATCTTGATTATGAAACAAAGTTATCAGATATTGCTGACGGTTTATATGCAAACAAAGAACTTGAAGATAAAATTTTTAATACATTCGACGATAATTTTACGGTTAAACAAAATGCAACACCGGAACTAAAAGGGTTGTACTCATCACTTAAGGATACTGAGATTAACCTTAAAAAAACTGTTCAAGGTTTGATGAATTCACCTGATTTTCAAAAACATTTACAAGAAAATATTTACACTATAAGAGATGAGAGAATTGTTTTTCAAGTTAAGGCATCGTCAAAGAGTAAAGTAGGCGGTATAGTACACGATGTTTCTGCTACAAACAGAACATTCTATATTGAACCTGCATCAATAGTTCCTTTAAATAACAAAATAACAGAATTAAAGTCAAAAATTTATGCCGAGATAATAAAAATTCTGACCGAATTAAGCAATGAAGTTCGTGCAGAAATGGATAAATTAATAGAAATGGAAAAGCTTGTAACAAAGATAGATTTCCATTTTGCCAAAGCTCGTTACGCAATAAAAATCGGTGCAGTTCAACCTAATATCAATATGGATAAATATATTAAGATTGATTTAATGCGTCATCCGCTTTTAATCGGCAGAGTTAATAACATAGTAGAAAACGATTTTGAGATAGGAAAAGGGTATAAATCTGTAATAATCACAGGTTCAAATACAGGCGGAAAAACGGTTACTCTTAAAACCGTAGGGTTATTTATACTTATGATGAAATCAGGTATGTTTCTCCCTTGTGCAGAAGCTCATATATATCCTTTTGAGCAGGTTCTTGCTGATATTGGAGATGAACAGAGTATCTTGCAAAATCTATCAACTTTTTCATCTCATATGAAAAATGTTATTGAGATACTAAATATCTCAAACTCCGATACTTTTGTTTTGATAGATGAACTTTGTGCAGGAACAGATCCGCAAGAGGGTGCAACTCTTGCAGAAGTAATACTAAAAGAACTTGCAAAAAAACGTGCCCAATCTATTATTACAACTCACTATGGAGAATTAAAAACTTTAGAATACACAGATAATTACTTCAAAAATGCCTCGGTAGAATTTAATTCTGAAACGCTGTCTCCTACTTATAAGCTTATTATAGGAATTCCGGGATTAAGTAATGCAATATCAATTGCCTCAAATTTGGGCTTAGATCCAGAACTTGTATGGCAGGCTAAAGAACTTTTAATTACCCAAAGAGATAATTCAAATCTTGTTGTTGAGAGGCTTCAAGATACTCAGCAAAAACTTGATTCTAATCTAAAAGAGGCAGAGTCATTCAATACAGAAGCTCAGGAATTAAAAAAACATTATGAAAAAGAG
>CACYKP010000064.1 GCA_902775025.1 uncultured bacterium
CTTTAGGATTTTTGGGTAAATTTTTAAAAATTGTTACAAAAATTTACAATTAGAGTTTGCGGAAAAAGTTTGTACAGGCAAAAAAGAGATTCTTCGGGCAAAATGGCTATTTCCCTCAGAATGACGAGTCTATTTGGCTTTAATCGTGCCGTCATTCTGAGGCTAAAGCCGAAGAATCTTTAAATCGTTAGTATTTTCGCATGCTCATTAAATTTGATTATAGAAAGACAGAAACTCTAAAACTTTTGAATAAAATCATTTATGGCGATTCTTCGGGGGTAAAATGGATATTTCCCCAATCTGAATGACTGCTTTTTGCGAAATTTGATAAATTATAGTAAGGTTGATTTATGTAGGGTTATAAAAAGTGAGAGAACAAAATGAAGATTAGAGATTTAATACAAGCAACAGGCGGAAATATAAAAGAATACGATAGTGTCGATTTAGAAACTGATGTAAACATCTCAACCGATACAAGAACGATTAAAAACGGTGATTTCTATTTACCCCTAAAAGGTGCAAGTTTTGACGGTGAAAAGTTTATCTCTCAAGCATTAGAAAAAGGGGCTATAGGAAGTTTTTGTACGGAATTGCCTCCTCACCATACGCAAGCTTGCTTTATCCAAGTTCCCGATACTTTAACAGCCTATCTTCAACTCGCAAACTACAGAAGAAATAAGCTTAATCCTACAGTTGTTGCGATAACAGGAAGCTCCGGTAAAACAACAACGAAAGAGCTTGTCGCATCAGTTCTGAGCGAAAAATACAAAACCTTCAAAACTCCTCTTAACCACAACAACGAAATAGGTTTTTGCCAGACAATTTTTGAAGCTCCCAATGATACAGAGGTTTTTGTTCTGGAGATGGGAATGAGAGGTTTAGGTGAAATTGAACTTTTATCAAAGTACTCTGAACCTGATATTACAATAATCTCAAACGTCGGTACTGCACACATTGGACGTTTAGGTTCAAGAGAAAATATTGCAAAAGCAAAATGCGAAATCGTTAAGTATCAAAGAGGTAATATTTTTATTGCTCATGATGATGAACTAATAAAAAACACTGTTGAATTTAACGGTGAAAAAATTTATTACTCTATAAAAGATGTAAAAATCATAGAAAAATCAACTCATTACTCTAAGTTTGAATACCAAAACAACATTTATGAACTCAACGTAGGCGGAGATTATAACATTGAAAACGCATTGTCTGCAATAAATACCGGAGTTAAATTAGGGCTAACCGTTGAACAAATACAAAACGGACTAAAAAAATATAAACCCATAGAAAAAAGATGGGAAGCGGTTAAGGTAAACATTAACGGTAACAATGTTAACATTATAAATGACAGTTATAATGCTAATCCTGAATCAATGAGAGCTTTTGTTGATACAATTTTCGAATTATACAAAGATTACATGCTTATTTTAGGTGATATGGGCGAGTTAGGGGTAGATGAAACTAAATATCATAAAGAACTTGGAGAGTATATTAATAACAAATCAAACTTAAACAAAAATACTAAAATTATATCTATAGGAACTTTATCAAAAAATATCACGGATTCAATTACAAAATGCGAAACAGAACATTTTAGTACAATAGAAGAAGCCGTTTCTTATATGAAATCAGGCGTTTCATTGTCAGAAAATATATTCTTAAAAGCATCAAGAAGCATGAAGTTTGAAAAAATAATTGAAGGTCTGGAATAGTTTATTATTAAGTGGCATGCGATTTTATATTCGTGAGTCAAGTCCCACGCTACTTTATAATTTGTCTTTTCATAATAACATTATTATTTTCATCATAACAATTATTTCCAAGCCAGTGTGCAAGAAGTTTCCCGTCAGGGGTAAAAATAAAGCTTTCTTTTTCGGAGACTCGATATCCTGTATTTGCTACACTTCCGTCAGGTTTAAATTTTGTTACTCTATGCGGATAGCTTTCAGAATCCTTTTGTGTAAAATTTATTAATTTGCCGTTTTGCGAATAGTACCATGAAAACATCGTATCATTATAGTATTGTATTCCGTAGCTGCCGTCAGAAAATTTTGCAAGCTTTCTATCCTTAAGTTCTGTTATTCCTTGTAAAAGATAATTAAGGTTTTCAATATTTTTTGAATCATAAAAGCGTGGGTAAATTTTATCGAAACTAATTTTTTCTAAAGGTTTAGAAAATGTTTCTTCTCTTGCTAAATCCGTATTATATTCAATTTCGCCTGTTATAATTTGAGCTTGAACCGGCATGAGGAAAAATAAAAAAGATAAAATTAAAATAAATTGTTTCATAAATTCTATTTAACGATTTATTTTAAAAAGTAAATTTATTCATCAGATTTTTTGTTAAAATACATATCCTTAAATTCCTGCTTAACATATTCCATTGGGTGAAGCATGTAGTATTCGTCTTCGTCTTTTTTGTTATTTATATTCATATCCTTTATCTGCGTATTATGATGCTTTTTTATCTCGTAAGTTTCGTGAGGTTTTAGTTCGAGAAATACCGCCTCCTCTGCAAAGACGGGAGTGCAAGATAACAAAATTATTAATAAAAACTTTTTCATACAATTATTATAAATGAATTAATAAAAAACTGTTTAATAATATTCTTTTGGGTAATATAATAAGACTGAAAACAAACTATAATAAATGCGAGGTTTTGTTAAATGATTTACGAAAACGTACTTGAATTAATCGGAAATACTCCGCTTGTAAAATATAATGATAATATTTGTTTAAAACTTGAATATTATAATCCTTCAAATTCAATAAAAGACAGGGCATCGTATTCAATGCTCAAATGTGCCATTGATAGGGGCGAGATTAATAAAGATACTGTAATAATTGAACCTACAAGCGGAAATACAGGGATTGGTCTTGCGATGTGTTGTGCGGTTTTAGGACTTAGAATAATTATCTGCATGCCGGAAAGCATGTCTATAGAAAGAAGAAAATCTATTTCAGCATACGGTGCAGAACTTGTTTTAACGCCAAAAGAAAATGGCATGCAAGGTGCAGTTGATAAAGCAAATGAATTAAAAAAAGAATATCCAAATTCATATATTCCTATGCAATTTGCAAATCCTGATAACCCGAGAGCTCACAAAAAGACCGCACAAGAAATAAAGGATGCAGTAGAAGGTCGTGAAGTTGTAGTTGTTGCAGGGATAGGCACAGGCGGAACTGCTTGCGGTATAAAAACTTATTACCCTGAAGCAATAGTATATGGTGTTGAACCTAAAGAAAGTCCTTTGCTGACTCAAGGTATTGCGGGACCTCATAAGATTCAAGGAATAGGTGCAAATTTTGTGCCTGAAATTTATAAAAATACCTCTGTTCATTTAGACGGTATTATAGCAGTTAATGGTGATGATGCTATTGAAACCGCAAAAGAGCTTGCAACAAAACATGGTGTTTTTTGCGGCATTAGCGCAGGTGCAAACTTATTTGCAGCAAAACAACTCGCTGAAAAATATCCTGACAGATTAATCTTGTCAATTGTTCCGGACGGCGGCGACAGATACTTATCTGTATGGTAGGGGTAAATATGCAGTAAAAAATTTTTAAACAAATCCGAAAAAATAAAGTTGTGGAAAGAATAAAATGTTAAAAAGAGCAATAAATAAAATAAAAGAAGATATAAAAGTAATATATGAAAAAGATCCTGCAGCTAATAATTTAGCGGAAATAATTTTTTGTTACCCGGGATTTCAGGCACTGTTAGCACACAGAATTGCGCATAAGCTTGCTTATTGGAAAGTGCCGTTTTTGCCTAGGTATATTTCATATCTAACAAGGATTATTACAGGAATAGAAATTCACCCAAAAGCAAGCATTGGCAACAGATTTTTTATTGACCATGGTGAAGGAGTTGTAATCGGTGAAACAACAATAATTGGTGATGATGTTTTAATATACCAGCAGGTAACTCTTGGGGGAACAGGGGCCGAACACGGAAAACGCCACCCCACAATCGGAAACAATGTTATTATAGGTGCAGGTGCAAAGGTTCTGGGGAATATTACCATCGGTAATAACGTAAGAGTCGGAGCGGGTTCTGTTGTTATTGATAATGTTCCTGATAACAGCACAGTTGTCGGAATCCCCGGAAGAGTTGTTCAAAAAAATATTGATTCTAAGTCGGAAACGTTGATGCATAATCATATTCCTGATCCTATAAGATGCGAGCTTAATTGTTTGAAATATGAATTGCAAGAACTAAAAGAAAAGGTAAACAACTAAAAACACACTTTTTTATGCCATGTTGCAAATTTTTTCATAATATATTATAATACCATTATGAGTTATAATATAACTCTTATTTTTGATTGAATCTCATATATTATTTTAAATTGGTAGGAATTTTTTATTAGATTTTATTAGAATGATTAGTAGTAGAATTATTGATGTTATTGATTAAGAGGCTTTTATTATGTATGTAAACAAGTGCATTAAATGCGGTGCTGAATTTGAAACCAAAAACCCCAAGAGAGTGATATGTCCAAATTGCTTATACGCTGATAAGGGAAGTGAATCTTCAGAAGATAAACCAATGCAAAACTATAGTTCTTA
This sequence comes from uncultured bacterium, assembly GCA_902775025.1. GTDB lineage: Bacteria > Cyanobacteriota > Vampirovibrionia > Gastranaerophilales > Gastranaerophilaceae > CAG-196. The sequence continues at coordinate 4,573 of CACYKP010000064.1, forward strand.
TAGTTCATATAGTGCGGAACCCAGAGAACAAAGAAGTTATCAAAGGCCGCAAAATGACGGCTACAGGAATAATTACCGTGATAATGGCGGATATCAAAGACGTGATGACAACGGGTACCAAAGACGTGATAACGGAGGATATAACAGAGATAACAGACAAGGCGGGTACAATAGAGACAATCGTCAAGGCGGTTATAACAGAGATAACAGGCAGGGCGGATATAATCAAAACAGACGCCCCGGAGGATTTAGAAATAATTATGCCTCAGGAGGCGGAAGACCTCAGCAAAGACGTCTGCAGCCTAATAAAAGACCGAGAAAACAACCAAGACCGTTACTTGTATCAAAGGAGCAGTTAGAACAAATTGAACTTTTATATAAATCAATGTTACCGCTGCCAAATCCTGATGCACACGAAGTAATTGGCGCAAAAATCGGTGTAGAACCGCAAAAAGTATTCTTCGGAATTAATTTGGTTCGTCAAAAAATGATGCTTCCAAAATTGCCGTTCCCGAAACGTAAACTTGCTATATCTCCTGATCAGATGATGGCAATAAAAGCTTTGTATGAGCCACTTTTGCCGTTGCCTCCGATTGGCTGCCATAAGATTATTGCAGCACAATTAAAAATGGATGAATGGAGAGTTCACGTAGGTATCAAATTAATTCGTGCTCAAATGGGCTTAGACAGGTGGAATGAAGAACGTGCAGATAAGCCGGCTGACTATATGGTAGCAAAACACCCTCAAAAAGCTGAAAGAAAAGCTATGGAAGAAGCTGAAAAGAAGGCAAAAGAAGAAAGTGCAGTTGCCGTAGCTGAAGCTCCCGTAGAAGAAGCAAAGGTTGAAGTTGAAGAAGTTTCCGTAGAAGAAACTAAAGTAAAGGCTGAAGAAGCTCCTGTTGAAGAAAAGCCGAAAAGAGGCAGACCTAAGAAGAAAGTTGATGAAGAATAATTTTATATCTATAGGTAAAATTCTTAATTTTCATGGAGTTCAGGGCGAAGCTAAACTCGGTTATTCAAAAAATCGAGAGGATTTTTTGTCTGAATTAAAAGAGGTTTATGTTCTGCAAGGAAATGAATATATTCCGCTTGAGGTCGTTCGTATCAGGTTTACTCCAAAATGCGGAATTATAAAGTTTAAAGGTATTGATACTTTAAACGATATTTTGGAATACAAAAATAAACTTCTTTTTGTTCCGGAAACAACTGCAAGAGAACATTTAGACGAAGATGAATTTTTGATTGATGAACTTGTAGGACTTGATGTTTATGATGGTGAAAAAAAAGTCGGGGCGGTAGTCGGAGTTTCAAATAATGGCGCAAGCGACTTGCTGTCAGTCAGGACGAAGGGGGATAATGTTTCGCTTGTACCGTTTGTAAAAGCTATTGTTTTATCTGTTGATATAAAAAGCAGAAGGATACAGATTAATAACATTGAGGGGTTGCTCTCATGAGATTTGATGTTTTAACCCTGTTTCCTGAATTAATAGAATCTCACATGGATTTTAGTATAATGAAACGTGCCTCTGATGAAGGTATTATAGAAGTTGTTACTCATAACCCCAGAGATTACACTCTTGATAAGCATAAAAAGGTAGATGATACTCCATATGGAGGCGGTGCGGGTATGGTTTTAATGGCACAGCCTTATGTTGACTGTTATGAAGGGGTAGGGGTAAATAGTAACAGCATAACCTTGATGATGACTCCGCAAGGTGAACCGTTTACGGACGCACTTTCAAATGAGTTTGCACAATATGACCAAATAATTATTCTTTGCGGCCATTATGAAGGATTTGATGAAAGAATAAGAGATATAATAAAACCAAGAGAGATTTCTATAGGCGATTTTGTTCTGACTGGCGGCGAGCTTCCTGCGTTATGTATTATAGATAGCGTTTCAAGAAAACTTGAAGGAACATTAGGTAAAATAGAATCAGCTGAAGATGATAGTTTTTCAGACGGGCTTTTAGAATATCCGCAATATACAAAACCACGCAGTTATAGAGGTTTAGAAGTCCCTGAAGTTTTATTAAATGGAAATCATAAACTTATAAACGAATTTCA
>CACYKP010000065.1 GCA_902775025.1 uncultured bacterium
GAATACAAGTATTATTAAATTCTTCATCACTTAATTTAGTTTTTTCATTAAGTGCTTCTTCTTTAAAAGTTATATCAAAATCGGGGTAAATATTTTTTTCAAAAAATCCTTTTTCGGACTCTCGTAAATCAAAAAATAACATTTTCATAAAATTAATACTCCTGTTTAAAAGAAGTATTAAACACAATAATAGTTTTTTATATTGTACACAATGGTAAATTTTTATCTTTCCAATAACACATTATTAAATGCGTTGTCGCGCATAGCTTTACCTTTTTCAAAGGCTAAATAATTATTAGCGGTATAACAATCCATTTCGTTGTTGCTATAAAAAACACGTGCAAATTTATTTCCCCATATTTGAGCGTTCATATTATCAGCTATAGCCCTGTTTTTACCAAATAGAGAACTTATTAAACTAACGCCACATTCTTTTAAGAAGTTTCTCAATTTTGTACAAGTGCTTGTAATTGCTTTCTTTATTCTTTCTTGAATTTCTCTTAAGCTTTTTGCTTCTGCTTTATTTTCAGCCATCTTTTTATCTATGTCGGCAATTCGCTTTTCATAATTTGCATTAAATTCTTCTTTTTTAGTTTCCATATCATATTCATCTGTAAAAACATCAAGAATTAATGTTAAATTTTCATTCATCCCGAATAAATCATTTGCGGGATATTTTACACCGTCAACAACAATATACTTATTTCCGTCACTGCATTGTTCTATTCTGGCACGGCTATTTTGCGCCAAAATAGTATATGAATGAGTTTCTTTTAATGAATTTGTTAAGTATGATTCTTGACTGCTCATAATAATCCTCTTATATTTATACAAAGTATTTTTTTTCTAAAAAATTGCCTTTTTTTACGATAAATATTAAGATATGTAACAAAACTTGACAAAATGGGTTTACTTTTTTACATACTGTTGCAATAATATACTTGTAAAAAGTATATATCTTAAATATCGGGTAAATATAATTTCACTATGATGCGAAATTATATATACCGAACAACGTAACGGATATGGTTTACAATGGGTAAATGCAATCTCACAGAATTGAGAAAAAGCATTTCCTAAAATCAAAAAGGAAGTATCATAGGAGTACTTTAACAACTCGGCAAGGATTGGCTGAAGCGAAGTACAAAACATACAAGGTCGTTATTTGATACTTTTTAATCAAGATAGATATAGTTAACCTGTATTTATCAAAATAAGCGGATTAAGAGAGAGTACAAAATCCGATTATCACAAATCCCAATCATATTGGGGTTAAGGTTGTATTGCTTAAATGTAGCCAAACCCTATAATTAGGCCTTTAACAAGGCTTAGAAGGACTGTGTTTAATTTTTTCTAAACACTACCATAGGTGTAATTGCGCTTTTTTAGGCAAGTAAAAATTGAATAAAAATTGAGAGAAACATAGAACTGCCGTGCACGGAGGTGCGGCAAAACGTACGTATCGTAAGAGAGAAAGGAGATCACTCTATGACACTCACAATCAACACAAATGTTGCCTCTATTATTGCGCAACGAAATTTAAGCAGTGCGACTAATAGCTTAAATACGTCTTTAGAAAGGTTATCTACAGGGTACAAGATTAACCACGCAGCTGATAATGCAGCCGGTTTATCAATATCAGATCAATGGGTAACTAAGATAGGTTCATTAGATGTCGCATCTGACAATGCTGCAACAGGTTCTGATTTGTTGGCAACTGCAGAAGAAAGTTACAATCTTTTATCTTCTCACCTGCAACGTATAAGAGATTTGACTGAGCAAGCAGCTAATGGTACTTATGCATCTGCATCATTAAGAGCAATTCAAGCCGAAATATACGGTAGATTGCAAGAGATTGATCGTATTGCCGCAAACGCAGAATTTAACGGTATCAAATTGATGCTGTTTAATGATTCAGACTCAACGAAAAATAAAGGTATCGGTATGAAAGATGCCGGTCTGAACTTGCAGGTAGGTTTATATAATGATAATGACAGCGTTATCAATTTGAGTATTGACTTATTTAAGAGTGCTAAAATTAGCGGTCTGTTCTCAGGTGGCAGTGTTATTATTTATGGCAGAGATAAAAAAGGTGATACAACAACTACAACTAAAAGTCTTGATGAAGTTCTTCAAGCAGCAGGCGGCAGTGTTGCAGCATTAAATACACAAGACGGTTTGCGTGCTTTTTCTGCAGCTTGTAGTGCTTTAAAATACACACCGGCAGGAGCGAATGAAGGAGAAGGTAAATATACATTGCTTGCTGATGAACAAAATAATTATGGTGCTTCTGCAATGATTGGATTTATCGATAATGCTATTGCTGAAATATCAAGACGTGCAACCAGAATTGGTGCTACACAAAGTAGAATTACTTCTGCGATAGATGCAATTGATATTCAATCACAAAATTTAACATCATCATTATCTACACTTCGTGATACAGATGTCGCAAGTGAATCATCTAAGTATGTTCAGTCGCAGATTCTTCAACAAGCATCTGCAACGTTGCTTGCGACTGCTAACCAAACACCTAGTATTGCTCTTAACTTGATATAGTTAATATAGAAAGGTTATAAAATGGTAAAAATACAAATTATCCTGCAGAGTTGATGGTTAGGGATATTGTGATAGGAATAATTAATTATTCCAAAAAGAGAGGCACTCAAAATGGTGCCTTTTTTTTGTACATAATGCTAATACATAAGCGGTTCATTTATGATATTATTTTTATATGGAAAATTTTAGATTTTTGGTTGAGGATGATATAAACAAAATAGAGAAACATTTAGGCGGCTTGTTTAATATAACTAATGATGTATTAAATGATTTAAATGTTTTTTTAATGGGGAATTCGAAGAGGATTCGTTCTTTGATAGCTCTGTTGTATTTAAAAGCTAACGAAAAAAATATTAGTGAAAGTGTAATCAATATTTTATCAGCCGGTGAGATTATACATAACGCATCCCTATTGCATGATGATGTAATTGATAATGCGGAATACAGACGAGGTTCTGTTACAATATCAAATAAATTTAATTCAGAAATCTCCGTTTTATCTGGTGATTTTTTATTGTCTTATGCCGTAAATTATTTAATCGGTGTTGAGCACAAGGACATTCTTAATCTCTTTATTAATGCAACCAGATTAATGAGTGAAGCGGAAATAGAACAATATATAAAAAGAAATAATGATATAAAAATACAAGAATATTTGCAAATTATATATGGCAAAACAGCATCTCTTTTTGAAACGATTTTAATGTCCTGTGCAATTATTACAAATTTAGATGTTGAAAAAGCAGGTGAATTTGGGAAATTATTCGGATTATTGTTTCAAATAAACAATGATATGTCAGAAGATTCAATTAAAAATGATAAAATAAACGGTGTAAAAACTTCTGTTGATATTGCGGGTATTGAAAAAACAAATGATTTAAAGGATAATTATAAAGAAAAGATGAGAGCGATATTAGAAAAAATGCCGGATAATGATTACAAAATGGCATTAAAGGATTTAGTTAATTCATTATGATAGAAAAGGAAAAGTTAAAAGCATTTTTAAAAGAAACTTGGGATACAATTGCATTTGTCGTAATTGCAGTTATTATAATCAGATTTTTTATAGCCGAATTAAGGTGGATACCGTCGGGTTCGATGCTTCCGACTCTAGTAGGCGGTCCGGGAGTTGTGGGTGATAGAATTGTTGTGGAAAAAATTACTAAATTCCCTAATATTATAAAACATCACAGATTTGAAAATGCTCCCAAACGCGGTGATATTATGATATTTTATCCGCCGTTTGTTAAACTAAATACGGATCCAATATCAGTATTTAGCAGATTGACCGGATTTTTCTGCAAAGATGTTGCATATATTAAACGTGTTATCGGACTTCCCGGAGAAAAATTAGAAATAAAGCAAGATAAAAATGGCGCATTTAAAGTTTATATCAATGACAAACCTCTTAAAGAAGATTATATTTTAAGCGAGTATGATTTTCATAAATGCAAATCGGATATGTATTGCGGTCCTCTTGTTATCCCCGAAGGACATTATTTTATGATGGGCGATAACAGAGGAAATTCGTTAGATAGCAGATTTTGGGGAACATTACCTAAAGAACGTTTTATAGGACGTGCAGTATTTGTATTTTTCCCGTTTAACAGAATAAAAATATTAGGAGCTGATTAAAAATGCTTTCTAATGGAGAAAAACTTGGTGCATTTATTGTTCCTACAGGTATAGGTGCTTCAATTGGCGGGTTTGCAGGTGATGCAAGTGTTTATGCAAGAAAAATATCAGAAAAATGTAAACTTATTGTCAATCCTAATGTTGTTAATGCAGCGTGTTTTTCGGGGATTAATGAAAATATGTTTTATGTCGAGGGATATTCTCTTGACAATTTTTTTAAAGGAAGATTAAACTTGGTGCCATCTTCTGATAATAAAATAGGTGTTGTTTTTGATAAATCAATTTCTCAAAAAGTTTTAAATGTACATTTAAATACGATTAATGCCGTCAAAACTGTTTACGGAATAAACGTTATCGGATATGAAGTAACTGATGAAGCAACAGGAGTTGATTTTTATAAAGATGCTTCAGGTGCATCTGTCGGGAATGTAAAAAATTTAAGTACAATCAAATCTGCAGCAGAAAAATTAATTCATAGCGGTGCAGATGCTATTGCGATAGTTTGTTCATTTCCTGAAGATGACGGTGAAGATTATGCAAGCGGTATCGGAGTAGATCCTGTAGGCGGGGTCGAAGCGATTATATCTCACTATATTTCAAAAGAACTTTGTGTTCCTTGTGCACACTCTCCCGCATTTGAAAATATAGAAATCTCTACAGATATTGTTGATGCAAGATGTTCTGCGGAATATATTACACCGACTTTTTTGCCGTGTATACTTATCGGTTTGAGCCAAGCACCAAAGTTAAGCAACAATAAAGGTTTTTGCATAAAAGATTTGGATTTTCTTATTATGCCCTATAATTCATTAGGTGGAATACCTGTTTTAGAAATGCAGAAGCTCGGAAAACCAATATATGGCGTTTGTGAAAATAAAACAGTATTAGATATGACTAAAGAAAAACTTCTCATACATTGTACTAATGTTAAATCATACATAGATTTTATAAAAATGATTTAATGGGAAGATTTTGAATTATTTCTCTACCATAGCTTTAAATTTGTTAAAATCTTCTATTGTATCAATGCCGACCGGAATGTTTTCTACCACATTTATTTTTATTTTCATGCCGTTTTGTAACGCTCTTAACTGCTCCAAGCTCTCTGACATCTCATACGTTGTTTGTGGTAATGATGTCATTTTAAATAATGCTTCACGCTTATAACCATATATCCCTAAATGACCATAAAATTTTGATTTGCCTTCATTACGTTCATATGGAATTTTGGAACGTGAAAAGTACATTGCATAGTTATTGATATCAAAAATACATTTTACTAAGTTTGGGTTGTTAGCTTCATCTTTATCAGTAATTTCTCTTACAAGTGTAGAAATATCAGCATTTATATCTTCTGTAATTCCTTTTCTTACAAGCTCTATATTATCCGGTTCTATCAATGGTTCATCACCTTGGACATTTATTATATAAGCTATTTCAGGGTGTCTTTTTGCAACTTCCGCTATTCTGTCGCTTCCGCTTTTATGCTGATTAGATGTCATCTCTACTTCTGCGCCAAATTCTTTACAAGCACTATAAATTCTGTCATCATCAGTAGCAACTATTACTCTGTCTATGCCATTACATTTAATAGCCTTATTCCATACCCATTCTATGATATATTTACCGCCTGCTTTAAGTAAAGGTTTTCCTTCCAGTCTTGATGAACCATATCTGGCAGGAATTATAATTGCAGTTTGTTTTTGCATAACAAAATCACTCCTTGTATCTATATATTTCTTAAAAAGAAGTTAATAATTTATATTCATTATACTATTTTGTAGCATTTATAAATGCGGCATTAGTTTTAAGTGAAATGCTTCTGCCGGTTAAATACTCTTCTACTTGCATCATAAATTTTTCAACAGTCGGAAAATCAAAATGCTTAAGGAATCTGTCTTTAACAGAAGGTTGTGTAGGAGAAGGAGGATTTACAAACCACTCTCTAACCATGTTCGGAAGTACAACATAATTTGATTTTACTTCTTGTAACCTAACTTCAGGAATTGAAAAACCTGCAATTTCCAAGTTCATTTGTAAAGTTTTTTCATCAAAATTACAAAGAGAATCTAAAGGATCTTCCATTATTTGATTCTCAACACGCTTAAAGTCTTCATACTTATCAATATAAGCAGGGTCTAAAATTTCCCAATATCTAGTATTAGAACGGATTACAGGCTCAAAAGCACAAAACTTGCCTCCCGGTTTTAAAACCCTGTATATTTCACTTATAGCAGGCTGTTTATTTACAACGTGGACTAAAACCGAACGCATAACAGCTTTATGAACAGTACTCATTGGAAGTGCAATATGTTCAACAGGGCATTTTAAAAGTTCGTATCCTTCCTTTATTCCTGTCTCATCAAGAATTTTTTTACAATCATTAAGGCAATCTTGGAACATATCAGAGAAAATAACATTACCTTTGCATTCCTGCATCTCTAAAGCCTTAAATGCTAATAATCCGGTTCCGCAACCGATATCTAATACCGTATCGTAAGGTTGAATTTCTGCATATTCTAATATTACATCTCTTACAGCTTCAAGCCATCTTGTTGTCTGTTCTATCATTTCAGGTGTTTGACCTGCAAAACGGTTCTTTTTTAACCATTGTGTCCAGTTTTCACAAATTGCACTCATCTTAATTTCCTTTAAATATAGGGATTCTACAAAATAATTATACAACATTTTGTTAAAGAGGGCAATTTGCAAAAAAAATCCCCACTCAATAGAGTAGGGACTTTTTATAATTTTTATATTTTTAGATAGCGTAAACAGAAACTTGCTTTCTGTCGCGTCTGTGTGGTTCAAATTTAACTTGTCCGTCAATAAGAGCAAACAAAGTGTCATCAGAACCGATACCTACATTATTACCCGGATGAATTTTGGTCCCTCTTTGGCGAACAATAATGTTACCGGTTTTAACCATTTCACCGCCGAATTTCTTAACGCCTAAACGCTTAGCTTCCGAATCACGGCCGTTGCGGGTAGATCCCATACCTTTCTTATGTGCCATTTTATATCTCCTTTTTTTTATAAGT
>CACYKP010000066.1 GCA_902775025.1 uncultured bacterium
TAATCTGTCTTCTTCGAAGTTGTAGTTACCGATGTGAATGTTGTTTTCCGAATTAACTGTAGCATTTCCGCCAATTTTGTTTTTACCGATAACGTGAGTAAAGTGTTTATAACCGTATGGATTTTCGGATTCAGCAGTTGTTGTAAGGTTCATATCTTTACCTACTTGAACATTACCTACTTCTAAGAAGCCGCCGCCATTCGTCATATTCAAATTGCCGTCAACTTTTGTATTTCTTGCATACATCATTGTACCGTTTGCTTTTGCATTTACATCACCTGTTACATGAAGAACTTTACCATTATCAACGTAGTTCATTGCAACGCTTCCGTTAGATTTAATGTTTAAATCTCCGTTTATCTCGCCTCCTGTAACTGTTTTTACGATACCTTTATCTGATGTAATATAAACATCTCCATCAACTTTAATTGCTTCAAGTTAACTTGTTTGTTGATGGATCAACAAAATAATCTTGACCGTTTGTAGTTGTGAAGTGAACATCGCCAATGCCGTTATTTGCTGTGATTGCTGTTTTAACTACATTCATATTGTTGCCGATGATGTTGATATCACCACCTACTGAAAAGTCCGAATTCTTGATTGTTACTGCACCAATTGCTTGATCTGAGAAAGTCGGATTAGCTAAATTCATATTTGTAGTATTGAATGTTTGAGTTGTAATCATTGCATCACCGGCTGTAGTGAATTTAGCACCATCAAATAAAACACCGTTTGGGTTTGAAATGATTAACTTGCTAACACCGCTGTTTGCATTAATTTGACCGTAAATATTAGACATTCCTTGATTAACTGTATTTAATACCGTAATTCCTTTTGCACCGTCAACTGCATTAAAGTTTAATATTTCGTTTTTGTTTACGTTTAATGTGTTCCAATTAACGTGCGAATTGCCTTTAAAATTTAAAGAAGCACTGTTTGTACCTTTTGTCATTCCTGCAAAGTTGCTATCAGTAGAGTTAATAACTGCTCCGCCGTTACCAACACCCAATCCGGTATCAACTGCTGCAGATACTTGCATCATTGCAAAGATAGCTGTAAGTGCGACTGCTGAAAGTTTTTTGTTAAAATTTTTCATATCTGAATCCTCTTTTCCTGTTCCTATATATTAAGAAAGTATTTTAGTTTTCAGAAATTGCTTTTTTGTAACAAAAGTTTACAAAAAAAGTTTACGGAAAAAGTTTGTACATGTCTGAAAAAAGATTTTTCGGGTAAAATGGATATTTTCCTCAGAATGACGTGTTTGCTTGGCTTTAAACGTGCTGTCGTTCTGAGGCGAAAGCCGAAGAATCTCAAAATTATGACTTTTTTCGCAAACTCAAATGAGTTCAAAAGATTAAGAAATAAAAAATGCGGTTGAGAATTTTCTCAACCGCATTAAAAGTTTTATGTACAACTATTAGAATTTGATAGTTAATACTTCATCAGGGTTCAAAGCAGAATCATTAGTTGTGCTTGGAACGATAACGTATTTAACTTCATCAACTAATTCATAGCATACACCAAATACACCTGTTGTAGTTGTCTTAACAATGTTAGTAGCGCCTTTACCAACTGCGATAACGCCGCTTCCAATGCTCTTAAGACCTTTTAGCGGGTGTAATGAGAATGTATCTGACATAGTATCACTTAAGTTATCAACAACTTCTTCAGTTCCGTTTGAAACTACGTTACCAACTGTAGAAACAGTTCTGCCGGAAACGCCAGCTGTTCTTGCAACTAATTCAACAGGAGCTGAAAGAACTCTTGAAATGATGTTCGGATTTTTCTTAACGTCAACAGATGCACCTACTGCAGAAGCAGGGAATGATGCCTTTAAGCCATCGCATTTGATTTCTTTGAATGCAACTTCAATGTATCCAGGGTTCTTCACACCAGGTCTTGCAACACCTGTTACAACACCTTTAACTGTAGAACCTGCAGGGAATGAAACGCCTTCTACTGTAGCTGCTTCTGTAGTCTTAGCTGTGAATGTATCACCTACGTTAGATGTTCTTGCTGAAAGTCTTTCGCTCAATTTGATAGTAACTTGTGTAGGCATGTAAGCTGTTGCGCAGCCTTCTGCACCGTTAGTTGTATCAATGTGGAATTTAGCTTTCATAGCTGAAATCATGTAAGCAACTTGTTCTCTTGTTAAATATTCAGCTGAAACAATCTTGTCTTGTTCAGGAAGTGCTTCTAAGATACCTGAAGCGATAACTTCATTAGTACAACCGATTGCCCAGTTAGGAATGTATTTAACTTCTTGACCGTTGTAAACAGGAGTTTCATCACCGTGGTTTACAACCATTAATTTAGCGAAAGTAGCGAATACTTCTGCTTTAGTAATAGCTTGGTCAGGTTTAAATGTGTTATCAGGATAACCAATCATAACGTCAGCTGCAAGAGCTTTGTCGATTTCTGCTTTTGCCCAATATGTATCAGCTAAGTCAGTGTATTTGTTAGCTGCTTCTTGAGAAAAACCTAAACCTGTAACGATTTGCCAAGCAAGTTCTGAACGAAGAATTGCTGATTTAACATCATAAGCAGCTGCTCTTGATTTATCCATAGCGTTTTTCATGTCAGAAAGAGCTTTCTTAGCTTCTCTGCCGATAACAACATTTGCCTTGTCTGCAACTGTAATTGCATTGCAGGGTTTGTAAATTTTTGCGCCAGTAGTAACAGAATCTGTATTACCTGTCAAAAGTGAATGACCTTGTGCGCTGAATAATGTAGGATGAGCATAAGCTTGAACATCACCTGTAGGTGCGCTTGCAAATGCAATTCCTGAAGTTAAGCATACAACACTAAGTGTTGCTAAAATTTCTTTAGATAGTCTCATACTTCTCCTTTCGTATAATTTCCACATCTATTTTACAACAAATATAGAAATTTGTAACCTATTTTTTTTATTTTTCCAACTTTAGTATAATATTTTCTGCTATTTTTTTGCCAATAAATAAGCTTGAGGATAGCAGTAGTCCTCTCTGAAACCTATTCTACGGTAAAGTTTTAAGGCTTTATAGTTATTTGTTTCCGTTGTAACATTAACCTCTGAAAAAATTCTTTTTCCCAACTTTGTCCAATCAACAATTGTTTTTATCGAACGATTAAGTAAATGTTCCGAAAAACCCTTGCCCCTGTGTGGTTTATCAATTGCAACAAGAGGAATATTTGCTATTTTACCTCCGGTAATATTTGCAAGCGCATAGCCTACAGGCATGTCGTTATACAATAGTACCGAAGATGCTTCCGGCAAAAATTCGCCGTATATATTATCTACTACTTTGTTTATAATATCTTTTGTTCCGTCCAAAGACTTAAACCTTGTATCATATAAAGCATCCGCTGTGTCCTTAAATGATTCGTGAATTGTTTTAACCAAGTTTTCCCTGTATAAAGGGTTATACCCGACAACTTTGTACTCATCAGGCATTTCTGAAAGTTGCATGTTTTCCAAAATTCTTTCTGATGAAGCATTTCCCATCAAGAAACGCATAACGGCAGAACCAACAAACTTAAACCCAAATTTTGATATATCAGCAGTAAATATGGACTGATGTCCAAGCATAGGGTAAGAAACAACTTTTGTCGAACGTTCTATTTCTGTCAAAGCCAAAAATTTTTCTATAAGCATTTTTATTTTTGTTGCTTCATCTTCGCTTCCCAAGCAATGAATGATATTTAATTCTATTGATTCAGAAATAGATGTTGTATAAACAAGAAAAGCTGTCGGAATTTCGTTTTCTTTAAGAACGATGCAATTCATATATTTTTTAGTAACCGCATCAATAAAATCTTCATATTCTAACGGTTCAAGTTCAAATTTGTATTCTTCAATAGCTTTAGCTTTAAAATCAGTATAAACCCCTTTGAAGATTTTATACGAATCGTTGTCTAATAATTCTACTATGTAATTGTTTTCTTTTTCTGACATTAGTAACCTCTTTTTCTTTTATTCTAACCCGTCAAGTAGAGGGTTATGGTGAGGAGTTAACCGCCCTGCAGCTACAATATATGATGCATTTTTTCTCGTTTTGTTTTCATATATCTTGCATTGTATTCCGTAATTTCTGATTGAAGGTTTATGTTTTCATGCATTGTTAAACCATAACCTTTTAAACCTATTATTTTTTTGGGATTGTTTGTTATTAGATTAAAATTATTAAATCCTAAATCAAGTATTATTTGCGCCCCGACACCATAATTTCTTAAATCAGGCGCAAATCCCAAAGACACATTTGCTTCAACAGTATCCTGTCCTTGCTCTTGAAGCTTGTAGGCTTTTAATTTATTAATCAAACCGATTCCTCTGCCTTCGTGGTCTCGTATATATATTACTGCTCCTTTTCCGTATTCGGAAATCATCTTGAGTGCAGCATGCAACTGCCAATTGCAATCGCATTTAAGACTGTGGAAAACATCTCCTGTAAGACATTCACTGTGAACCCTGATTAAAGGAATTTTGTCCGAGCCGTCATCTTTTACCATTGCAACATGTTCACAACCTGTAATGGTATCTGTATAGCCTATTATATTGAAATCACCGAATTTTGTAGGTAAGAACACTTCCACTTCTCTTTTTACAAATTTTTCTGTACCATCGTCTTTCATGATTTCACACATAATACCTGCAGGCCTGTGTCCTGCGAGTCTTGCCAAGTCAACAACGGCCTCTGTGTGTCCGCAGCGTTTAAGAACACCGCCTTTTCTTGCTACACAAGGGAACAAATGCCCAGGTCTTCTTAGGTCAGAGGGTTCTGCATCCGGAGCAATTGCAACTTCTATTGTTTTTGCTCTGTCAAAAGCTGAAACTCCTGTTGTAACACCAAATTTAGGGCTTGCATCAATGCTTAAAGAAAATGCAGTTTGCATAGATTCTGTGTTACGCTCGACCATTTGAGGCAAGTCAAGTTTTTTTGCTATCTCATCTGATATTGCTAAACAAACAATACCTCTGCATTCCTTTGTTATAAAGTTTACAAGTTCCGGAGTAACAAATTGTGCTGAACAGATTAAGTCGCCTTCGTTTTCTCGGTCCTCATCATCAGCAACAATAAGAGGCTTTTGATTTGAGTTAGATGTCATGTTAAAACCCGTGTTCCATAAGAAATTCCATGCTTATTCCTGATTTATTATCACTCGTTGATAAAAATTTTTCAATATATTTGGCTATAATATCAATTTCTATGTTTACATAATCACCTATGTGTAAATATTTTAAATTGGTATTTTCGTATGTATGCGGAATAACAGCTATTGTAATTATGTTTTCACGAATATCTGCTACAGTAAGACTAATCCCGTTTACTGTAATTGAACCCTTTTTTACAACGTATTTTGATAAATCTGCAGGAATTTCTAATTCAATTGTATAAAAATCACTGTCTTTTCTTATATATTTACCCCTGCCTTTTCCGTCTGTATGTCCTGAAACAATATGACCGCCGAATCTTCCGTTAGCGGGCATAGCTCGTTCAAGGTTTACAAAATCACCGCTTCTTAATTCGTTTAAAGCGGTTATTCTCATTGTTTCGGGAGATATGTCAGCATCAAAGCTTTTTTCATTCAGTTTTGTAACAGTCAGGCATACTCCGTTAACTGCAATACTATTTCCAATTTTTGTATCTGCAAGGACGGTATTTGCTTGTATAGATATTTTATTGTTTGTAATAGTTTGAACTCTTCCGACTTCTTCAATGATACCTGTAAACATAAAACTATTTTATCATATTATTTTAGCTAATGTAAACATTTTTTACATTAGATCCTTCGCTCACGGCTCAGGACGACGTGCCTGTTGGACATAAAGTTTGCCGTCATTCTGAGGGAAATAGCCATTCTGTCCGAAGAATCTATGTTTTAACACAGATCCTTCGCTTATGCTCAGGACGACGTGCCTGTTGGACGCAAAGTTTGCGGTCATTCTGAGGGGAATAACCATTCAACCCGAAGAATCTGTAAAACATCAAACAAGCACGTCATTCTGAACCCAATAGCAATTTATGGGTGAAGAATCTTTTTCAAGTGCATAGATTCTTCGCCTCACGGCTCAGGACGACGGCACGTTGGACATAAAGTTTGCCGTCATTTTGAGGGAAATAGCCATTCTGTCCGAAGAATCTATGCTTTAACACAGATCCTTCGCTTATGCTCAGGATGACGGCACGTTGGACGCAAAGTTTGCGGTCATTCTGAGGGAAATAGCCATTTAGCCCGAAGAATCTTATATGTTAAGAAAAATTTTAAAATAATTTTTAAAGTAAATCTCTTTTGACAAAGTAGATTTGCCATGTTTTTGTAAATTTTTATTACGTTTTGTAAATTTTTCTTGACATGATATTTCAAGATTCAAAAATTTATTATAGCATGCTTTTATCAACTATCCCCAAATCTCCTCCCAAAATTATTAGAGAAAATACTTATACTGGCTCAAGGGTAAATAAAAAGAGTCAGTTTTTATTTTGTGCACTAAAATAGGTTCTTCGGGCTAAATGGTTATTCCCCTCAGAATGACGGCAAACTTTGCGTACAACAGGCACGTCGTCCTGAGCATAAGCGAAGGATCTATGCACTTGAAAAAGATTCTTCACCCCTAAATGGCTATTGGGTTCAGAATGACGTGCTTGTTTGATGTTTTACAGATTCTTCGGGCTTAATGGCTATTCCCCTCAGAATGACGGCAAGTCGGATGTTATGTGTGCTTTTGGGGGCGAATATAACAAAACAAAGACAGTCAAAAGACTGTCCTTGTTATATATCTCTAAATGATTTTTACTCTTTTAACTATTTTCTCATTGCAAAGCCAGCAGCCTTATCTTCGTTTTTTGTTCCTTCTGCTATATTACCATTGGCATCTACTGTATTCCAACCCGGAACAGCATTTGCACCAATCAATGTAATACGGAATTGGTCACGAATATTTTTACTAGATTTTGTTAAACAAGCATCATCACCACAAGATGAAACGATATTTGGACCTTTGTTTCCGTTTGTGTCAATAATTGCTTGCATATAAGCGTTAGCACCGCCTGCGTTGGTTGGGTTACCATAACAAAGAACAGTTCCGTCCCGGAATGCTATCTGGTTAAGTGAAGCCGTACAGCCACTCTTACCAGTTGTAGGAACACGTTTATTTACTGATGCCGCTTGGTCAACCTGAGCCTTAGATTTCATCATTCCCCATACAGATTGTGTTAATACACCGTTTGCATCATATACTGTAGCAGCAGATGGACCGGTTGTAACAGTAACGCCACTATAATCGAATCCGTCAACAACTGCATTCATTTGAGCAACTTCGTTCAATGTGTTCATTGCTTTTTTAAAAGCAGTGATAGCTTGTTGTTCTTGGGTGTTAGCCATTAATGACGGCAATGTCAATGTCGCAACTACACCGATGATAGCCAAAGTAATCAAAACTTCAGCAAGAGTAAAACCATTCTTTTTCATCACTAATTTTCCTTTCTCTTCTTATATAGAATGTAAAACATTTAGCCTAACTTAATTGTAGCACAGTTTATGCGTTTGTGTCAACAAGTTATGTAGAGTTATTAACTTTTTTATATAAGTGTAAAATCATTATATCATTTTTGCAAATTTTGTCATTTTTCTTAACAAATTTTTGCAGTTGTGGAAGTTGAAAATTATAGATCCTTAGCATACGCTCAGGATGACGAGCACGGTTTGCGCTACACAGGTTCGTCATTCTGAGGGAAATAACCATTCAGCCCGAAGAATCTGTAAAACATCAAACAAGCATGTCTTTCTGAACCCAACAGTAATTTAGGGGTGAAGAATCTTTTTAAGTGCATAGATCCTTTGCCTCACGGCTCAGGATGACGTGCCTATTATACATCAAACTTGCCGTCATTCTGAGAGAAATAACCATTCAGCCCGAAGAATCTGTAATCAACCAACTTGCCGTCATTCTGAGGGAAATATCCTTTCAGCCCGAAGAATCCCAAAAGTGATATAATGTTAACATGAATCAAAAACATGGATACACATATATAATAACAAATTATTCTAATAAAGTACTTTATATTGGCGTGACATCCAATTTAGCAAAGCGAATATATGAACATAAGAACAAGTTTGTAAAGGGATTTAGCCAAAAATATAATCTAAGCAAACTAATATACTATGAGGTTTCCGATTCTATTGAAGCTGCAATAAAAAGAGAAAAATATTTAAAAGGGAAGACAAGGGCATATAAAATAGAACTTATAGAATCATTTAATCCGGAATGGAAAGATTTATATGATACTATACTATAAAACATAGATCCTTCGCTCACGCTCAGGATGACGTGCACGGCAGTAGCTCAATAGGCTCGTCATTCTGAGGGAAATATCCATTCGACCCGAAGAATCTCTAATCAAACAACTTGCCGTCATTCTGAGGAAAATATCCTTTCAGCCCGAAGAATCTATTTTAATTACGGAGATCCTTCGCTCACGCTCAGGATGACGTGCACGGCAGTCGCTCAATAGGCTCGTCATTCTGAGGGAAATATCCTTTCAACCCGAAGAATCTATTTTAATTACAGAGATCCTTCGCTCACGCTCAGGATGACGTGCACTCAGGATGACGTGCACGGCAGCCGCTCAATATGTTCGTCATTCTGAGGGAAATAACCATTCTGCCCGAAGAATCTCTTTCAATATCAATCCAAAAGTGTTAATTGTTTTGCTTTCTCAAAATGTTTTCTTAAAAAAGAGGTTCTGTGATATTTTGTTAATCCGTATTTGTCAATTGCATCAAGATGTTCTTTTGTCAAATATCCTGCGTTTTTTGCCCAATTATACATTGGATATTCTTCATGGAGTTTAAGCATATATCTGTCTCGGCTAACTTTTGCCAATACGCTTGCTGCCGCTATTGATGCTGATTTTGAATCTCCTTTTATAATATATTGCTGGCGGTAAGTGTAGTTTCTAATGAGCTTATTACCGTCTATCAGCGTTAATGAGTTTTCCTTATCTTTGGCTATAGAAGAACACGCAATATTCATCGCTTTCAATGAAGCATTCAGGATATTAATTTTTTCTATTTCTTCTACTTCAATACATACAATTTTATTTTCGGTATTGTTTAAAATGCAGTCAAATATTGATTCACGTTTTTTTGGGGTAAGTTTTTTTGAATCATTTAAAATCGATAAATCTTGTATGAGGCTATTGCTAATTTTTTCAAAGCAAACTGCGGCAGCAAAAACACCGCCTGCACCAGGGCCTCTCCCCGCTTCATCAGTGCCTATAATTGTTTTATTGAACTGCTTGTCAAATTCAAATAAATCTATAGCTGACATAAATTCTTTCTTTAGATTCTTCGGGTTAGGTGGTTATTTCCCTCAGAATGACGGCAAACTTTGCGTCTAACGCGCTCGTCATCCTGAGCCGTGAGGCGAAGGATCTATGCACTTGAAAAAGATTCTTCACCCCTAAATGGCTATTGGGTTCAGAATGACGTGCTTGTTTGATGTTTTACAGATTCTTCGGGTTAGGTGGTTTTTTCCCTCAGAATGACGAGCCTATTGAGCGACTGCCGTGCACGTTGTCCGAAGCTCTCACCGTGCTGTCGTCCTGAGCGTGAGCGAAGGAGCTATTCTTCAGGTTCGCCATTTATCAATTTTAATATTTCAACCACTCTTGGCATTTGACAATCAAATGTGTAATGCGCTTGTCTTATTGAACACATTGAGCAATTTCCGTTAAGTTTATAACATTCTATCGCCTGCGGCGTCCAATTTTTTGTAATTGAGGTTGAAATTTCACTTTGTTCAGGCTCAATAGCCACGTTTAACATCTTTTTCTCTCCCAAGTTATGAGGTTACACTATCCCTCAACTATCAGAATAAAACTTTTGTTTGAACAAGACATCATCTGTTTAATGTATTTTTAGTATTGTAACAGATCCTTCGCTCACGCTCAGGATGACGGCACGGTGAAAGCTTAAGCTGACGTGCATGGTTAAAGTACATAGATCCTTCGCTCACGCTCAGGATGACGTGCATGGTGAAAGTACATAGATCCTTCGCTCACGCTCAGGACGACGTGCATGGTGAAAGCTTCGGACGACATGCACGGCAGTCGCTCAATAGGCTCATCATTCTGAGGGAAATATCCTTTCAGCCCGAAGAATCTGTAAAACATCAAAAAAGCACGTCTTTCTGAACCCAACAGCAATTTAGGGGTGAAGAATCTTTTTCAAGTGCATAGATCCTTCGCATACGCTCAGGACGACGTGCATGGTGAAAGCTTAAGCTGACGTGCATGGTTAAAGTACATAGATCCTTCGCTTACGCTCAGGATGACGGCACGGTAAGCGCTACACAGGCTCGTCATTCTGAGGGAAGCAACCATTCAGCCCGAAGAATCTCTAATCAACCAACTTGTCGTCATTCTGAGGGAAATAACCATTAAACCTGAAAAATCTCTTCTTTTTACATTTGTTCTTATGACTGTTTACTTTTACCCCTGTCCGAAGTAATATTGATACCAAGGGAGAATAAAAATGAAAGCACAATTAGAAAATATTTATAATTCAGCAAAAGCAGATATTGAAAATGCTAATTCTATTGCTGATATTGATGAGATAAGACTTAAATATCTAAGCAGAAAAGGTGAATTTAATTCTATAAAAAAAGGTTTGAAAGATCTTTCTGATGATGAAAAAAGAACTGTAGGCGCTTTAGCTAACCAAATTACTCAGGATTTGGAAGATATGCTTAAAGAAAAGCATGATGCTTTTTACCAAAAAGAATTAAATGAAAAACTTCAAAAAGACAGGATTGATATAACTTTAAGCGGAAAATACACTCCGCAAGGAAAAATCCATCCGCTTACTTCTACAACGGATGAAATTGTTTCAATTTTTCAAAATCTCGGTTTTTCAGTTGTTGCTCCTGAGCTTTCTCCTGAAGTTGAAACAGAATATTATAACTTTGACATGTTAAACGTACCAAAAGATCACCCTGCTCGTGATGTTCAGGATACATTCTACGTTAAAGACCTTGCAGGAGTTGTTTTAAGAAGTCAAACTTCCGGTGCTCAAATTCACGTTATGGAAAATCAAAAACCTCCGATTAAGGTTATTGCCCCTGGGAGAGTTTACAGAAACGAAAACATTAATGCAAGAAAAAATAACTTTTTCCACCAAATAGAAGGTTTATACGTAGATAAAAATATAACCTTTGGTGATTTAAAAGGTGTTTTAAACGAGTTTATCAGATTATATTTTGGTTCTGCTCGTCCTACACGTTTTAGAAGCAGTTTTTTCCCGTTTACAGAGCCGTCTGCAGAGGTTGATGTTCAATGCATTATGTGTCAGGGGAAGGGCTGTCGTACTTGTTCCGGTACGGGTTGGTTAGAAGTTTTAGGCTGCGGGATGGTTGATACTAATGTATTAAGAGGTGTCGGTATTGATCCTGATGTATATACGGGTTTTGCTTTCGGTATGGGGGTTGAAAGACTTGCAATGCTAAAATATGCTATAGATGACATCAGACTATTCTTTAATAACGATAAGAGATTTTTAGAACAGTTTTAGGGATAAAATCTATCCGTGCTACAATTATTCTATGAAAAAAATTGCAATTCTTTACTCAGAAAAATCGCCTGTTATTGATGCTATAAAGTATCTGCTAAATAATTATGAAATTGACACTTTAAACGAAATAAACGATGCTTCAATATATGATTTGGTTGTTTTGTGCGATTATGAAGGTGATTATAAAGGAAATGCAATAAAATGCCACCATTCGCTTTTACCTGCTTTTGATTGTAAAGAGCCTGAAAAAGAGGCAATTCTTGAAGGAGTCAAAGTTACAGGTATAACTATTTATTATACAAATCCGAAACGAATTATTGCTCAATATCCTGTTTTTATTACTAATTCTATGCATTATGAAGAATTGAAGCTGGAATTGGACTATGTAGAACAAACAATTTTTCCGATTGTAATACAAAAAGTATTAAATAATGAAGCTTTTGACATACCCTCTATAGTAAATAAAGGCTGCGGAAATCACTGTGGAGGTTGTTCTTCATGCAGTCATTAAATGTATTAATTGTAAGTACATCTAAAAGCAAATATCTTGAACACATTTTTCGTTCTAAGTATTTGAAAAAGCTTTATATAACTTCTGATGAAGAAGTTGCAGGGGCGGTTCAGTTAAAGTTTAATACTTTTAAAGAGCTTGCTCAAAAATGCAGAACTCTTGAAATAGATGTTGTTTTAGTCGAAGAGGAGAAGTGGGTTCTTGAAGGTATTACAAACGTTATGAAGCAAAATTATATAAATTGCTTTGCAGTTACGTCTGAATGGACAGAATTAGGTTTATCGCATAATTTTGCAAGAAAAATGCTTGAAGAATATGAAATCAATGTTCCTCCTAAAATAACATTACCTTTGGAATTTCCTGTTCTTGTAAAGGGTGATGGTGTTTTAAAAAAAGCTTATTCTATGCAAGAAATTGTATCTATAAAAGAAAAGGTTTATAAAACCTCCGGTGAAATTTCTAAAGGGATTTTTTTAGAAAAATATTTGAAGGGGGAAAAGTGTAAAATAATATCTTTATATGACGGCAAGCATCTTTTAACCTTTCCGCACGAGGGAGTAGGCAGAACATTATTAAATGAATATTCAGCAAAACTTGAAAAAATGCTGACAACAGAAAATGCGAAATTTTTGGGATTTATTAATTCCGAAGTCGTTGAAGAAAGCGGAATTTTGTATAATACAGGGTTTTCATTTGAATTTTCAATGCCCGATTTTGATATGTGGCAGACGGCTTATCCTAAAGACATTTTGTATGTGTGTATTTCTGCTGTTTATCAAAAGCTTAATGAAGTCGAACTATAACCTTTTTTATGCTAAAATTTTTCAATGAGGGATATTTATGAGAAGTGATAATATAAAAAAAGGTATAGCAAAGACTCCGCATAGAAGTCTTTTAATGGCAACAGGAGTTTCAAGAAAAAATATGAATACTCCTTTTATAGGTATAGCAAGTTCTTTTTCTGACCTTGTTCCGGGGCATATCGGAATGAGAGATTTGGAAAGACAAATCGAAAAGGGGATTCATTCAGGAGGCGGTCAAGCTTTTATTTTTGGCGTTCCAGCCGTATGTGACGGAATTGCTATGGGACACGACGGAATGAGGTATTCGCTTCCTTCAAGAGATTTAATAGCAGATTGTGTGGAAACAGTTGCGAATGCTCACCAGCTTGACGGACTTGTACTTCTTTCAAATTGCGATAAAATTACTCCCGCCATGCTTATTGCAGCTGCAAGAATAAATATTCCCTGCATAATTGTTACCGCAGGGCCTATGCTTGACGGAGAAAGCAAGTGCGAAAAACTTACTATGATAAAGGGTGCTTTTGAAGCAATCGGAAAGTATAGAAATGGTGAAATTTCAGAAGAAAGATTGTTGGAGCTTGAAGAAGCTTCTTGCCCTTCTGCCGGTGCTTGCCAAGGTTTATACACTGCAAACACGATGGCATGCCTAACGGAGATTATGGGGATGAGTCTTCCGCATTGTGCGACAGCTCCTGCTGTATCTTCAGAAAAACGCAGAATTGCTTTTGAAAGCGGTATGCAAATTGTGGAACTTGTCAGACAAAATAAATGTCCTTTGGATATTCTAAATAGAGATTCTTTAAGAAACGCAATAATAGCTGATTTAGGAATGGGAGGTTCTACAAACTCATTCTTGCACATACTTGCAATAGCGAACGCAATAAAGCAGTCAACTTCCTGTTCCTCACGGGGAAGGGTTGGGGAAGGGGTATCAACCAATCAGGAAATCAGCTTAAAAGATTTTGAAGAACTTTCATATAAAATTCATCAATTTGTTAAACTCGAACCTTCAAATAATATCACGATGTCTGCTTTTCATAATGCAGGGGGAGTTTGTGCTGTAATTAAAGAATTACTGAAAAGTGTTCCGGAGTTTAAAGACCTTGAAGGTGTTAGTTTAGAAAAAGCAAGCGAAATCGTTAAAAATGCTTATGCGGATAAATCAATAATACACGATTATAAAGAGCCGTTTACAACAAAACCTGGGCTTGGAATTTTGTACGGCAATATTGCGCCGGAAGGCTCTGTTATTAAGATTTCTGCAGTTGAGAACTGCAAAAACTTTTGACTCAGAAGAAGAAGCAATGGAGGCTTTAGAAAACGATAAAATAAAAGAGGGTGATGTTATCGTAATCCGGTATGAAGGTCCAAAAGGCGGTCCAGGTATGAGAGAAATGCTTGCACCGACTTCACTTCTTGTAGGTAAAGGCTTGGGTACAAAAGCGGCTCTGATTACTGACGGCAGATTTTCAGGCGGAACAAGAGGCATTTGTGTCGGTCATATTTGTCCTGAAGCCGCAAACGGTGGTGTAATAGCTTTGATTGAGGATGGCGATAAAATCAGGATTGATATCAATAAACGTACTCTTGATTTATTGGTTGATGAAAAAACTCTTGAAGAACGAAGGGCTAAATTACAGCCGTTTAAAATTAAAACAAACGGTTTTTTGGGCAAATACGCACGAACTGTTAGCGATGCTTCTCACGGAGCAATTGTTTAGAGGTAAGTGTAATTTTTACCGATTGAACACTCAAAGCAATTAATGTCAATAGGGAGTAGGTTGGCATTACTTATACCGACAAAACGTTTGAATATAAAACAGATTAAAGATTATTTTCTTTAATCTGTTTTGTTAATATCTGTTTTTGTCAGGCAGAGCCTGACCTACAGACTGAACTTTCAAAATTGACTAAATTTTTTAAAACATTTACAAATATTTTAAAAATGACCTTAAAATCAATGATATCAAGACTTTTACTATATAGACACAAATATAAAAATATTGTAGAATAGACTTGTGAATGATTTAGTACAAATTCAAAACTTAATATATGAAATTCGTGGACATAAAGTTATGCTTGATAGTGATTTGGCAAAACTTTACGGTGTTTTAACAAAAAATCTGAACAAAGCAGTTAAACGTAATATAGAAAGATTCCCAAAAGATTTTATGTTCCAATTGACAAAAGATGAATATCAAAACTTGAGGTTCCAAATTGGAACCTCAAAAACAGAGCATGGTGGAAGAAGGTTTATGCCTTATGCTTTTACCGAGCAAGGTGTAGCAATGTTGTCTTCTGTATTACAATCTTCACAAGCTATTGCCGTTAATATACAAATAATGAGAGCTTTTGTTCAAATAAAGCAATTTGTACTGGAAAATAAAGATTTAAACAAGCGATTTACGATTTTAGAACAGTATTTTATTCAATACTGTAAAGATAATGAAACAGATAAACAAAAAATATATGAAGCCATAGATTTACTAATGGATAGAACAAAGCCTTCAAAAATCGGTTTCAAAACAAATTAAACTTAATTAAGTCAGATGATTTACAAATATTTTATGGAAAAACAATCACTCAGAAAATGGGCAAGGGGTAAGAGGAAAGAGCTTAATATGGAAAAAGAAAGTTCCGTATTAGCAGATATACTTGTTCAAACAGAAGAGTATAAAAATTCAAAAAATATAATGATATATTATCCGCTTGAAAAAGACCCCGTATAAAAGGCGAAGGTCTTGAATGCTGCAAATACTCATCAGGTGATGAGCTTTGTGAATCTTGTTTGCATACTCTAGAGCCTATTTGTAGTGCGTGTTCTAAAAAAGAAGTTGATTTAGTTATCGTTCCTGCTCTTGCCGTTGATAAAAATAATTACCGCCTTGGTTATGGCGGAGGATTTTATGATAGGTTTCTGAAAGATTTTGAAGGTACAAAAATTGTATGCATCCCAAAAGAGCTAATTGTAGAAACTGTCTACCCCGAAAAACATGATGTAAAGATGGACTTAATAATTACTGGCAAATAATTTTTTTTCAGGGTTTAATATAAACAAATGAAAATCTTTTCAATCGTCGCAAACAAAATATTTAACACAAATCAACTACAGCATCCAAAAGAAAATGGTCAAAATATATTTATGACAAAACCTATTCCTTTTGATACTGTAAGTTTTACTGCATCAAAAGCAAGCGGAACTCCTCTTAAAAAGCTGGCAGAGTATGGACTTCCTGATATGTATACCGGAAAAGATATGCTGTCCTATGGTACACTTTCACGCATGCTTAAAAACGGAATTTTTGATAAACCGTTAAATAAATTAATTCCTATATTAGAAAATTATAAAGAAACCCTCCATGAAACAGAGCTAGGTTTTTTTAAAATTCTTGAATCAGTTGAAAAAAAGCAGCCGCATATAAAAATAAATGATGCACTAAAACAGCTTTTTCCGGAGCATGAAAAGAAACTCGTAAGAGTTCAGACAGAAATATTATATAAAATAATTATGAAAGCCCGACAGATGCCGGATAGATATTTCAACGATGTTATGGCTTTAATGAAACATACAGATGAAAGAATCGAAGAAACAAAAACAACTGCTCACTTTAGTGAAAAAGAATTTATTTATAGGCTTCAACAAGTTGCAAAACAAATTAAAGTAAAAAAAAGACATACAGAAATTACTGCAATAAATAAACTTATAAAAGAGGCTAAACAATTATTCGCATCTCAAATAGAAGAAAAGAAAAAATTTGGTAAAGGTATATCTGCAAAAAAACTAAAAATGGAATACCAAATGCAGCCGGAAGTATTCAAGCGGAATACAGAATATATGCAGTATTTACAAGATATTTTGTCAAAATCTGTTCTTAAAAGTAACAAAGATATTCAAAATATTTTTGATGTTACAAACGCAAAAGTTAGAGGAAAATCTGTTATAGAGCCGTTTAAAAGGCAGGAATTTATATATGATTTGAAAAATATTATAAAAGATTTGAACGACAAAAAGCTGGCAAGGGAAATAATTACAATAGCACATGAGCTTCCAACATCAGCAGATAGTGTGTCAGCTTTTATCGTTAAGCATGTTGGTGATTCCCCTGAAAAAATCGGATACTATTTGTTTAAAGGCTCTCTTGCCTCAATAGAGCATATAGATCCAAAAGTTCCTCAAGTTAAAGAAGATGTTTTAATTGTTAAAAAGAAAAAAAATAAAAAGGTTAAGAAAAAGACAGGAAATAATGTAGCAGGCAGAAACCACATTAATAATTATGGTCTAAGTAGTGCATATATTAATACATTACGTTTAAATATGCCGTTTGATGAGTGGATAAGACGTAATCCTCAATCGTATAAATCTGTTCAAAAGTTTGTAGACAGGCTCGTGGAATTATATCTTACGGGAAAATTTGCAAAGGTTGGGTTAGACAAAAGTTATATTCCAAATTTTATAGAACGGGTTCAGTCAATGTCTCCGAAAGAAAAACCTATAACTATTAAATTGAGTAATTTGTTTGAATAATATTTATGTTAATATAATTTTATGCAAAGCAAAACTTCGACAATTTTAGAATGTTCAAGGATATTTTCTCTGCCAATGACTATTTTATCTTGGCTTGTTGTCTTCACATATTCCTTATTAAATTCAGGGAATGCTTGGTATGGAATTTTATGTCTTGTCGCAATTTGTTTTGTACATCTGGGAACAAATGTTTTAGATGATTATTTCGACTACAAAACCCTTATTAAACAAGTTGATTTTGATAAAAAAGAATATTTAAAAAATACTCAAAAGACAAAATGCCGATACATAATATCCGGTATTTTAAGTGAAGGGCAAGTTCTCGGTATTGCAGGAATTTACTTTTTTATCGCTTCAATAATCGGCCTATTCTTCTATATAAAATGCGGAGCGCCTGTTATAAAATTTGCTCTTGCAGGCGGAATAATCGCTGTTTTATATTCAACTTTGTCAAAAATAAGATTATCAGAAATAGCAGTAGCTCTTGCTTATGGGCCTATTTTATTTGGCGGAGTGAATTACGTTATGACAAAAACTATATCTTGGGAGGTTTTTGTTCTTGCAATACCTACTATGATTATGACAGTAATATTACTCTATATTCATACCGTTATGGACTTTGAATTTGACCTAAAGGAAGGTCATTATACAATAGCTAATGCTTTTGACTCTCAACTGGATTCTTTGATAGTTTTAAAAATATTTATAATTCTTGCTTTTGCGTCCCTTTTTGGAATTTGTATTTTTGATATCTCTGATTGGCAAGTTTTACTTCCGCTTATAACAATTCCTTTAAGTTTAGATTTATATAAATCAATGGTTGAATATTCAACCGATAATAATTCTGTTCCGGAACACAAATGGTATCACTATCCTATGGAAAACATGAAAAGGATAGAAAAACTCGGTGCTGAAAGCTTTATGATAAGAATGTACCAGTCAAGAAATTTGATGATATATTTTGCTTTATTT
This sequence comes from uncultured bacterium, assembly GCA_902775025.1. Classification (GTDB taxonomy): domain Bacteria; phylum Cyanobacteriota; class Vampirovibrionia; order Gastranaerophilales; family Gastranaerophilaceae; genus CAG-196. The sequence goes on from CACYKP010000066.1 coordinate 18,362, forward strand.
TTAACACTAGGTTTAATCCTTGCAAATTTGTAATAATAAACGTTAGCGAAGAATCGTCAGAACTGTAGATAGTAAGCCTGTTGATAGCAGGTAGACATTGAAACACCAACAAATATATATAAAAGGTGCACCATACAATGCACAGTTTTATTGGTGGAGCAAGCTCCACCCTACATAACTCGCAACTAAACTTTCTCAGGTTGGGAAGGGTAGAAATTCGCTTTGAAGGCTTGGCATGAAAAGCAGAATTTCGGATGGGGTTTAACATTTGTATTCATTATTTGTAAGGTAAAACCTGACCTACTTTGAAAAAATGTTATGTGTTCAATATTGTAAAGTTTTACTTAGTTGAAAACATAGATTTTACCGTTCAGTAAAAAAGCATGCTTTTTGCATGCTTTTTTAGTCATTTTTTATTAAAATTTACTGAACGGTAAAAATTTACCCCTAAAAATTTACCCCTACATTGATTTTCTGTCTGCAATTTCTTCCATCTTGTGATCGGCTAATCTTGAATCGCCTTTTACACGAGAGTATGAAAGATATCCGTTCATTCTGTCTATCTTTGTAAGGTTTCTGCTGCCGCATTTCGGGCATACATCCATATTTAATTCTTCGTGTCCGCAGTCATCACAATATGATAATGAAAGATTTACACCTTCATAGAAGCCCATATCCATTGCACGAAGAACAAGAGTTTTAACCGCATCTGTATTGTAATCCAGCGGATATTTTACGTATTGGATTTTACCGCCGTTCATCAAATCCCAAAATCTCTTTTCAAGATCCTGTTTTTGGATTGGTGTAATATCTTCACTTACATGGCAGTGGAACGAATTTGAAACATACGGTTTATCAGAAACGTGAGGAACGATGCCATATTTTTTACGGAATTGTTTAACTTGTAATCCGCAAAGATTTTCAGCAGGTGTACCATACAAAGCGTACATATTGCCGTCTTCTTTCTTGAATTCGTTAACCTTTTTATTAATATATTCCATTACTTCAATTGCAAACTGACCGTCTTCAACAAGTGATTTTCCGTTATAAAGCTCTTGAAGTTCATTCAAAGCAGTAATACCGAACGATGCTGTTGCAGATTTAAGTAACGGTTTAATCTTATCGTGGATACCCAAATGACCGCCTAAGAAACCGCCTTCACAGTATGCAAGCGGGTTAACCGAAGCTTTCATTTCGCCCAAATAATCATAAGTTCTGATATGAAGTTGTCTGATTAGTTCCATATAATAATCAAGTACTTCATAAAAATCTTTGCTTTCTTTCTTAGCTTTAGCATAAATCATAGGCAAGTGTAAGCTTATTGCACCGATATTGAAACGACCTACAAAAATTGGTTCATCGTTTTCATCAGCCGGTTCCATACCGCCTCTTTCATACCAAGGTGATAAGAATGCTCTGCATCCCATAGGAGAAACAACTTTACCGTATTTTTTGTACATTGAAGCAACATATCCTTCACCTGATAGTGATAACCAGTCAGGATACATAGCTTTTTTAGAGCATTCAATACCTGCTTCAAATACATCGTGGTTAATTTTGCCTTCGCCGTGCAAGTTTTCATCATATAAGAAAACTATTTTAGGGAATAATACAGGTTTTTTGTTACCTTTTTTGCCTTGACCGTTCATACGAATCTTAAGCATAGCTTTTGTAGCCATTCTTTCGTATTCTTCTGTTCCAAGACCTGCAGTAACTGTGATGAACGGATAATCACCACGAGATGATGCTACCGTATTAAATTTGTATTCCCAGCCTTGGAAGCCTTGTTCAAAATCTTTTTGAACATCAGCCATAGCAGCTTCTCTTGCTTTTTCAAAGTCCAGACCTAAGCATAAATATTTTTCATTTTGTCTTTCAAATGTTTTGTGTGCGTACGGTGCTAAAATTTTATCAACTTCAGCGACAGTAAAACCGCCGTATTGTTGGCTCGCTGCAGCCATAACGATATCACCGATTACATCAAAAGCTACATCAAGAGATTTTGGTTCATTGTACCACAAGTTACCCATCTCAAAACCGCCTTTAAGAACTGATGCAACATCAAATAAACAGCAGTTCATTGTATCACGACGAGCTGACATATCGTGGATATAAATATAACCGTCTCTTATTGCTTGAAGTTCATCTACTGTTAAGAAGAACTTTTTGTATAATTCTTTGTTAAGTTCATTGAAAATCAAAGAACGTTTTGTTGAAACAAGAGTTGAATCAGCGTTTGAATTTTCTTTATCGCCGATGTACATAATTCTTTGAGATTCTTGATAAACTTTGTCTAACATGTGTACAAAGTCTTGTTTATAGTTTCTGTAGTTTCTGTAGCTTTGAGCAACTGCAGGATTAAGAGCTTCAAGCGCACCTTCAACAAGGTTGTGCATTTCAGCTATTGTAATCTCTGATTTACCCATTTTAGCAATGTTGTTATCTACAAAATTACATATATTTTGAATTTCTTCATCTGACAACTTAACAAGAACTCTTGTTGCAGATTTAGAAATCGCATTAATAATTTTTTTGTTATCAAACTCTTCTCTTGTACCGTCCTTTTTAACAACATAAATGTGTTCAAGTTTAACAGGTTTTATTTGTTGAGCTTGAAGTTGAGCAACTTGTGAAATAAATTCTTTATTAGGCAATGCTGCACCGCGCATTACATCGGTAGCAACACCCGCAGTTGCTCTGTTTGATGAGAATTCTACAATGTTTCCTTCTTTATTTAAACTGTTTTGCATTAAATACAGACCTCCTAATCGTACATTGAAAGGTAAGCTATTTATTTTCTAACTAACCTCTAATAAGAGAATAACATTCTCTTCCCAAAATCTAATCCACTATATAAATGATAGTTCAAAAAAGTATTCTAATCAAACAAGTTAATAAAACTTAAGAAATGCTGGAATGCAGTCATAGTGCCGAATTTACATTTCGAAATATTGTAAAATTTGTAACATTTTTCGCATGAATTTTTGTTAAATTTCTTGACAATTTGGGTAACTATTATCAATTGTTAATTTGACACTTCATTAATAAAAACAATCAAAAAACAAAAGCATGCTTTTGTTTGAAATAATAACATCCAATGTATCAAAATATGTATTTTGATACAAAAAAGTTATTGTCAGGTGGAACCTGACCTACAGAAGATTAAATGTGAAATTAGAAGATGATTTATAAACTAAAACATAGAGGGGTTTGGGGCATTA
>CACYKP010000067.1 GCA_902775025.1 uncultured bacterium
CGAGTTTGAGAGTGGTCTGTTTCAAAAGTGACTTTTTGTCCGGAAAGTGTCGACGGGAAATATGCCGATATATTTAGGTTATAGCGATTGGGGCGGATTCATAGCGGAATTTTGAGGCCAAATATAGGACGAAAAAGTGACTTTTGGAGTGGTTTCAGTCAACCACTCGGAAGGGGATGTAATTCAAACACTAAGCCGAAAGTCGGCAGAAAAATCTTTTTTCAAATGTCCCATTAAAACCCAATAATCTACACATGTGATTGTTTACATCCGACTTGTTTAATTTTAACTGTCTATTTATAATAATCTACAAGTATCATGAGTATCTATATACACAAACTCATAAAACTGCCCAGGTTGGACCCGAACCTGTTGAGTCTTAAAACGCTTGCTATGTCACTATTCATATTAACTCACTTCCACAACAAGTCAAGTCTATAAAGCAATAATACCAATCATTTTAGACACATTTTTTAACATAGGCTGAAAACGAACTTTTGTAATAAAATTAGCACCAAATAGCTATAATTATTGGCTTTTAATTGTTTAAAACCGATTCAACATACTATATCTATTGGACTTTAGGTTAAGATGTAAAATTTTCTTAACAATCCTTAGGTAAATTTTAAAAATGTGTATAATGTAAAATATACTCGCTTTGAAACAAAGCTGCGAGATTAATAACTATCACAGATCTCATTATATAGCTGCGTAGGATAAGCCAAAATATTAGAAGTTACTTTTAACAAATTTGTTAAAAGTATTAGTTAACATACGGATTGGAGGTAAATATGCTTAAAATTCTTATTTAGAATGAATATTATAATAAATTAAATCACTTGGAAGTAATGGTTGAATTAAAAACATATATAATAATGCAGTAATATTGTAAATTAGATATATTAATGAAACGGAGGCACAAACATACCTTGCTACTTTAATAATTTTATTATTTACAAAATAATTGTTTTTAATTTGGAATTTAAAAACAAGCTCAAAAAGCCAAACAATAATAGCTACAGTATAAATTGCAAAGATAATACATCCGAAAATGAACATTAGCCAACTTATTGCAGCCAACCAACTTCCTTGACCGTATTTCTGCATACAAGAATTATAGTAATAGAACAAATAAAGTCTCGTCAATATTATTATAAAACCATTAAAAGCAAATATATTGTAACTATACAAAGGATTTAATTTATCAAATTTTTTCAAAATGTTCATAAAATAATATTAAAACAAAGAAAGGAAAATTCAATTATGACAAATTATAAATTACATAATGACTGCAAAATTTTATCCGGATATGTTTACAAAGACAATAAACCAAAAGTTATGGATGGTTGGGAATATCATCGTTCTTCACAAGGTACAAACGGATTTTATTCGGAAATTTATAAAAAAGGAAACGATATAATGATTGTTTTTAAAGGAACTGATTTTAATAGACATGTTATAAAAGATTTAGATGATGATATTTATATGGATTTATTACATAGACTTCCTGGACAACTTAAAAATGCAAGAAGCGTGTACAATGATTATCATAGAATGTATCCTGATGCAAATATAATTTTAACAGGTCATTCATTAGGCGGAAGCATTGCTCAAGCATTAGGCACAGAAACTGGATCTGAAACAATAACATTTTCTGCATATGGTGTCGGAAATTTATATAATGTTGATGTTAGGTACACCGATAATATAATAAATTATGGCAATGCACAAGATGGAGTATATGTGAAAAATATTGATAATCAATTAGGGAAAACTATTATTTTAAATACACACAAGAGTGATGATGAAGTCTTTAAAAAAGGATATGCTTTGCATGGAATCGCCCCTCATTTCCTAGAAAATTATGGTGATTTATCACAAGGCGTCGAATATAAAAAAGAAATTTTTGAAGATGAGAAAGCTCCATTATTTAAAATGGGAATTGAATATAATGATTACAATCCGGATGAAGTTTTTGATACAAAAAACAGAGTTTTATATCGTGGAGAAATAAATCCTGATAATTTGGAAGAAGGAACACCTTTATTTGATTTATATGTAGATAATATGATTGACAAAAATCCAATGCCGACTAAAAAAGAGGTTGATAAACGAACAAGAATCGGTGAATTGATTTATGTTGAGGAATATACTCGTTCGGATGGTACAAAAGTCTCAGGATATTATAGAGCATACCCGAAAAAATAATGCACACAAAAGAGAGGTTTAACCTCTCTTTTATTCTAAAGATATCAGTAAATTTGAGAATGAATTCTCAGCGAGTTTTGTAGTTTGTATCAGATAGTTTTGAAATTTTTCCCTCGAAATGTAAAAAGTTTGAGAATTCTCTCAAACTTCCGGGGGTACTTTTCTCAATCTCTCTGATAATCTACAGCCAACATGTAAAATGTCTATATTTCAGATTTCCCTTGTTTTTATAAATTTTCATTTTTTGCACAATTTTGCGCAAAAATGTCTCATAGTGGGCACGAAAACTTCAAAACTTGCTGATAATTTATAGTTTCTTTACAGCTGTCGAACTATACCCAACACATATACCCACCAAGAAGTATCATGAGTATCTATATACGCAAACTCTTAAAACTGCCTGGGTTGGACACGAACCTGTTAAGTCTTAAAACGCTTGCTATGTCACTATTCATAGTAACTCTCTTTTTTAATAAGTCAAGTCTATCGAGCAATAATATCGCACATTACAGACACATTTTTTAACATGAGCTAAAAACGAACCGATGACAAAATTTTAATTCAAAATTCGTTTAATATGGAGTGCAACTCCATATTAAACGAATATATTTTTTGCTGTTGTATAAAACTACTAATTTATTATATATTATTCCCGTACGGTAATAATTGCCGCAAAACTTAAATTTATTTATATTTTTATTCCCTTACGGGAATATTTCAATTGACAAACACAAAAAAATGATGTAATATTACAGTACGGGAATAATTTCATGCAAATATCATCAATTAAAGACATTGGCAAATTAGTTAAAGAAACTCGTAAGAAACAAAAGCTTACGCAAGTTCAGCTTGCACAACTATCAAATGTTGGTACCCGCTTTTTATCTGATTTAGAAAATGGAAAGCCAACTTGTGAAGTTGAAAAAACACTTAAGGTTTTATCAAATCTTGGTATAAGGCTTATGGTACAGGAGTAATATATGGCAAGCGAACTTTCAGTAAGATTAAACGGAATTGAAGTTGGAACATTGTCTCTTATAAACGGTAAAATGGAATTTTTGTATAATGATGATGCCGAATTCCCAATTTCCTTATCTTTACCGTTATCAAAAGAACCGTACAAAGAAAAAATTTGTAGGGCATATTTTGGCGGATTACTTCCTGAGAATCCTAATATGAGAGAATTGCTTGCAAAAAAATATAAAATTAACATAAATAATGATTTCAAGCTACTAGAAGCAATTGGTCGTGATTGTGCCGGTGCTATTTCTTTTTATCAAAAGAGCGAACCTGAACTTGAAGAAAATTTTATAAAAATAAAGGGTAAAATTTTATCTGATAATGAATTAAAAAAACTTATTGAAGAATTACCTTACAAACCTTACATGGGAAATAGAATTTCTCTTGCCGGTGCTCAGGAAAAAACTGCGGTATGTGTTATTGATGGCAAAATTGCTATGCCTGAAGATAATATTCCGACAACTCATATAATAAAAACAGCGCTACCTAAATATGCTCAATCTATACAAAACGAGTATATTTGCATGAAATTAGCAAGTAAAATGGGGATAGATGTTCCTAATGTAGAGATAAGGAATGTAGACGGTTTAGAATTTCTTTTGGTTGAAAGATTTGACAGGATAATAAATCAATATTGTGATGGCAATGTTAGTGATATTGACGATTATACAAGTGATTGTGACTCATGCACAAATCATATGCAGACAAGATGCGTGCGGATGAAAAGAATTTTACAGGAAGACTTTGCTCAAAGTCTTGGTGTGCAATCAAGAGATAAATACGATGTTACATTTAAAGACTGTTTGTGGGTTTTAAATCAAACAACAACACCTGCAAGGATTAAACTAGAATTTTTGAAACGAGTTGTATTTAATTATCTTATAGGAAATACGGATGCACACTCAAAAAACTTTTCTCTGTCATTCTATGCTCCAAGTGATATAGATTTAACTCCGGCATACGATTTGTTATGCACATCGGTTTATGACTGCGACCAAAGGATTGCAATGAAGACAGGGAAAGCTAAATTCTATAAAGATGTGACAGAAAAAGACTGGGAACTTTTTGCGCAGGATATAGATATTTCGCCTAAGATTGTTAAATCGGAATTGGAACGTCAAAGAAAATTAATAATTCCTGCTTTAGAAGATATCTTAAAAGATTATAACTGTGAAATCGGCAATAAGATTTCAGAATATATACAAAGTAATCTATAAAGTATAAAATATTTATACGTTTATGGCTTCTTTGACATATATACTCCATTCCTCTATAAGTTTATCTAAGCTATATCTGGCATTAGCAGGACTTGTTGAAGGCATTTTGAGGCAATTATATTTATCTAACAAATTCGGAAAATATTTTTTAAAAGCAGAATATGATTTGTTTCCATTCAAGCAAATTGTTTTAATATTAGGGTATTTTTTCAACAAACTTTTAATGTCATTCGGAGTTTCATTTTGAATATCTGAGTCAAGGCTGCCTTCTCGTTTGCAGGTTTTTATTGTATCCCATAGTGCAATATTATTTTTCAAAAGTGTCTTTAATTTTAAGTCATAGTCAAATTCATGCAGTCTTGGCTCATTACAAATAACACTCATAACCCTCCAAAATCTGTTTTGCGGATGAGCGTAATATTGCTGTTCTTCTAATGATTTTACCCCTGGCATTGAACCTAAAATAAGAACTTTGGAATTATTATCTATTGACGGCTCAAAACTTTTACATTCATCTTTTGTTATATTTTCAAGATTTACAAGTTTTTCTTTTATATTAATCCTATATTCAAAACCGCCAAGATTTCCGTTTTTTGATATTACTCTATGACATGGAATAACAATTAAAATGTGATTTCTGTTGCAAGCAGAGCCAATAGCTCTTTGAGCATTTTTATTGCCTATTGCTGCTGCAATTTCCGAATAACTTTTTGTTTTACCATATTGAATTTTTTGAAGTTCCTTCCAAACAAGTTTTTGAAACTTAGTACCTTGCGGATTAATTTTTATATCAAATACTTTTCTTTCACCAGAGAAATATTCAGATAATTGTCTTCTAATCTCTTTTATTAATATTGTTTCGTTACTTGATTTATCAGCCTTTTTAACAAGTTTCAATGAAATTAAAGCATCTTTTTCGCAAATAATTTCTAAAACTCCAATTGGTGATTTGTAATATGATTTTTCCATATTCAAATTTTACAACAAACTTGTGCCTAGATATATCAAAAATAAAGTACTTAATAACAAAATTTTTGATACCTCAAAATCAACATATAACTTATCAATAAAGTATCAGCAACTTTGAGAATGAATTATCAGAAGGTTTAAGAATTTGTATCACTGAGTTTTGAAATTCTTCCTCGAGAACTTAAAAAGTTTGAGAATATTCTCAAACTTCCGGGGGTACTTTTCTCAATCTCTCTGATAATCTACAACTCGGAAGGGGATGTAATTCAAACATAAAGCCAAAACTCGGCAGAAAAATATTTTTTCAAATGTCCCATTAAAACCCAAAAACCCACCCACCCACAAATCCTTGCAGGTATACACACTTTCACAAAACTGCCCAGGTTGGATACGAACTAGCTAAATCGTGAAACCATAGTAACCACGCTATTTTTAGGCGTGTCCAAATATCAATATTTTGCGAACCGTGCACCAAAATTTCGGGGTTAATTTGTAAATATTTATAACATTTATATTATATTATATTGCATGTTGAATATGCTTAATATATGAGTTATAATATAAATAGATTTATTATAATATATAGGTTAATATTATGGATAGTAAA
>CACYKP010000068.1 GCA_902775025.1 uncultured bacterium
AGGGGTAAATATAATGAAAGAAAAAACAGGTGAAATATTTTCAATAAGTAATGATAATCCTACAGTTAAAGGCTGTACGGTTTCAAAAACGATATATAGTGAAAATTGTTATGATATAAACTATTTTTCACTTGCAGAAAATACTGATATCAGTGCCGAAACTTATGAATATCCGAAAATCTGTATAGTTAATTCAGGCGAAATGGAAGGGGTAAATGTAAAAGGGGATATTGTCTGGAATGCCAAATCTTTTGAAATTATTGTTTGTCCTCAAAATGAACCTATTGGAATGAGAACTAAGACAGGTTGTATTTATACCGAAATAGCCATAAGAAAGGAGTCAAATATGAACGAAGTTTTAGAAGCAGGGAAAGTATTAAAATTAGCAGATTTGCTTCCATATCAAGAAGGCAGAATTGTTAATATGGATTTAATCAATGACCCTAAATTAAAATTTGTTATTATGAGTTTTGATGAACGAACTGGGCTTTCTGAACATTCTGCTCCAGGGGAAGCATTAATATTTGCTCTTGACGGTCAGGGTATAATCGGCTATGAGGGCAAAGAATATACAATTAAAGCAGGCGAAAACTTTAAATTTGCTAAAAACGGAAAACACTATGTCAAAGCAGACGGAAAATTCAAAATGGCATTATTATTGACATTAGAATAAGCAGTTTGTTTGAGTGAATTATATTAAAAAGCCGAGAGTTTTTAAATTCAAACTTTCGGCTTAATATTTTTACTCTAAGTATTCAAAATAATTGGACTCGAAACATTTAAAATACTGATAATTTTTGTGTAACTTCAATTTTGATAAATTTTAATCGAGCAATGGTAAACATTTGTCTTTAATTTCAAAGGCAATTTTAGGAATCCTGAATAAAGTAAACATTCGCTACAGTTTATTTGATTTATCATAGGTAAAGATTTTATTAATGAATTATTTCTTGTTATAATTTATTCAAGATATAAATGGAGATGATTATGCAAATATATGCAGATAAAGTATTTAAAAAACCTGTTGAAACTATCGAAATTTTTGAGCCTGAAAACGTAGAATCCGCATTAGATAGAATTGAAACACTGAAAAATGAAGGTTTGTATTTGATTGGGTATATACGGTATGACATAAAAAACGTGTCAAAAGAAGCTCCTCTTGTTTATTTTGAAGCATTTGAATCATTTGAGACTTTTAAACAAAAGAATCCTAATTATAAAATCGGTACTATTGTTAAACCTTTAATATCTAAAAAAGAATACATAAAGCAGATAGAATATATAAAAGAGCAGATAAAAGAGGGTGTTACCTATGAGGTTAATTATACATATCCCTCTGTATTAAAAACCAATGCAAACGAGATTGATTTATATAACTATCTTTTGCAAAATCAAAAAACACCATATAACGCATTTTTGCAAAATAAGTACGAAACAATACTGTCATTTTCTCCGGAGTTGTTTTTTGCTTTAAAAGGCAGAATGATATTGACAAAACCAATGAAAGGGACCGTAAAAAGAGGGAAGAATGCACAGGAAGATTGGGAGTTGAAAAACTTTTTGTATAACGATATTAAAAATCGTGCTGAAAATATTATGATTGTTGACCTGTTGCGAAATGATTTGGGCAGAATATCTAAAACAGGAACTGTTAATGTTAATAAACTTTTTGATATTGAACAGCACAAAACCCTGTTTCAAATGACATCAGAAATATCGTCAGAGTTGGAAGATGATATTACGCTCTACGATATTATTAATGCAATTTACCCTTGTGGTTCAATTACAGGTGCTCCAAAACTATCAACAATGAAGGTTATTTCAGAAACGGAGAAATTTCCAAGAGAGGTTTATTGTGGTGCAATTGGGTATTTGCACAAAGATGAAGCAGTTTTTTCTGTTCCGATAAGGATTTTACAAAAGAAAAATAAGGATGAGGTTTATACATACTATGCGGGTGGTGCAATTGTCTGGGATTCAAATGCTGAAGATGAGTGGGAAGAAACCTTGATTAAAGCAAAATTTTTGAATACGGAATTTTCGCTCATTGAAACAGGGATTACGGATTTTGAGATGCATATTAAGAGATTAAAACAGTCTGCAAAAGAGTTAGGGTTTGTTTGGAATGACGATATAGAAAAACTCTGTTTTAATGAAAAGGTTGTAAATAGAATAGAATTATCCAAGGACGGCAACTTTGAACTCACTACAAGGAACATTCCGGAATTACCTAAGAATCCAAGAATAAAGATTGCAAATAAAACAAATTCTTCAAATCCGTTTTTGTATCATAAAACAAGCATTCGAAAGACAGCTCAACAGGATGTTTTTGAAGAGATTAACTTGAATGAAAAAGGCGAAATTACTGAAGGGACATTTACCAATATCGCAGTTAAGAAAAACGGTAAAATCTATACACCTCCTTTACAATGCGGACTTCTAAACGGTATAACAAGACAAAAGCTGCTCAATAGCGGAAGGATTGAAGAAAGAATATTATATCCTGAGGATTTAAAAACAGCCGAAAAAATCTATTGTTTTAATTCAGTCAGAGGTGTTGTTGAGGTGGAACTATGCTGGTAATAGATAACTACGATTCTTTTACCTATAACATAGTACAATATGTCAAAATGCTTGGGGTTAATCCGGTTGTTATAAATAACGACGAAATGACACTTGAGGGAATAAAAAAACTTGATTTTTCAAAGATTATCCTTTCTCCCGGATGGGGAAATCCTGATAATTCCGGGATTTGTATGGAAATTATCGATTTTTATCAAGATTTTAAACCTATATTTGGGATTTGTCTGGGTATGCAGTGTATAGCAAAATATTTTGGTGCAAAAATTATTAAAACAAAAGAACCGTTTCACGGGAAAAACTCAGATATATATTTTGATGAAAATTTTGAGCTTTTTAAGGGGTTGAAACAGGGGTTTAGTGCTACGAGATATCATTCTCTTATTGTATCTGAGCCAACAGACAAAATAGAAATTACTGCGAAAACAACGGATGATATCCCGATGGCGATAAAAATTAAAAATAAACAAATATATGGTGTGCAGTTCCATCCGGAAGCAATACTTACAGAAAACGGAATTGATATAATAAAGAACTTTATTATGCAGAGTAATCGTTAAAACATAGACCGTTTTGTTACTTCGCAGAAATGGGCAAAAACAAGAAAAAACTCCTCAAAAAGTGCCAGAATAGAACTTTTTGTAAAGAGTTGTATTCCGCTATTATCAACACTCCTATGGATTTCTTCTATAAATTGCAAGGATATAAAGCGCGTTTATAAAATGTTTAGGCAATTTGATTATGTATTGACATAATCAAATAAGCGTGTTAGTTTTGTATTATGAAATGTTGTCAAAAATCCAATTGGGGCGGAAAACGTGAAATGGCAGGAAGAAAGAAAACCTGTCTTAAAAAAGTGCCATTCAACAGAAGAATCAATGAAAACATTTTAAATATCCTCAAAGATTATGCCCAAAGACATAACCTTACGGATACGGAAGCACTTGAAAGTGCGATATTATTACAGAGCAACATTGAAAAATTAAAAGGAGATAAGATTATGAAAATTTGTATTCCGACTTCAGAAGGTAAATTGTGTGGACATTTCGGGCATTGTGATTCTTTTACTTTTGCTGAAATTAATCCTGAAACAAAAGAAATTTTAACTATAGAAGAAAAAATACCGGAAGAAGGTATTTCTTGTCAGAGTGCTGCCTGGATATCCGAACAGGGTGTGAGCAAAGTTTTAGCCGGTGGAATGGGTGGACGTCCAATGATGATGTTTGCTATGAATGGTGTTGAAGTTGTTGCAGGTTGTCCAGAATTACCTATCAGAGAAGTATTAGAAAAATATATGGCAAATTCTCTTGAGACAGGTGAAAATGCATGCAGCGGAGAAGGACACGACCACGCACATTGTCATCACCATGGGTAAATAAAAAGAGTAGCAACATTTTTAATTGTAAGGAGTAAACAATGAAAATTCATCAAATCAGAAATGCAACAATTATAATTACGTACAATAATAAAAGATTTTTAATTGACCCTTGGCTTATGCCGAAAGATTTTATGCCGGGGTTTGAGGGGGCAATGAACAGTAAAGTCAGACAACCGAGAGTTGATTTGCCAAAAGATTTTGATATAAATCATTTACCACTGGATGCGATTATATTAACCCATTTTCACCCTGACCATTTTGATGAATTTGCTGTAAAAGCATTGGATAAAAACATTCCGTTCTATGTTCAGAATGAAATAGATTTGAACATTATAAAAAATTTTGGATTTAATGATGTTCGTATTATTTCTGAAAACGGAACAGATTTTGAGGGTGTAAAACTATTCAAAACACAATGTCAGCACGGCAGACGTGAAGTTGTAAAACCGATGTGTGAGCAAATCGGAATGCCTTATGACTCTATGGGAATAGCATTTAAATCGGACACGGAAAAAACATTATACGTTGCAGGGGACACTATTTGGTGCGATGAAGTTAGAACGTCTATTGATAAATTTAACCCTGAAATAATTGTTATAAATGCTTGCGGTGCTACTGTATTAGTTGGTGAAGGCGAAAGGTTGATTATGGATATTGCGGATGTTAAAGCAATATCAAATTACGCCAAGAATTCAACCATAATTGCAAGCCACATGGACACAGTAAGTCATTTAACCGTTACAAGAGAAGATATAAAAGCTCTAAAACTGAATAATGTATTTGTTCCTGATGATAATGAGATTTTGGAATATTAAATGTTCTCTAAATTTATTTTTGCAAATAAAAAATTATATTAGACACTTGGGGAATATAATTATTTTTTAAATTTTAATAAAATATAAAATGAGAAAATCTGGCTAAATATAAGGGAATTTGAACCTATTATATACAAACAGAATTTCTGTCAATACCGCTTAATATTTCTTCGTAAACTTTATGCAAAATTTTTAATAGTATTCAAAATCAGTAATGGCAAAATTTATAGCGATTTTTACAAAATTTCAAAAAATTAAAAATTCAGTTATTAGTGAATTTCAGCTTTTGAAATTTGCATAAAATTTATGAACCAATGTTAAGTACCCTTTAAAAGTAAAAGCGTAAGAATTAAAATAGATATTTATGGAAAACACCAAAGATAATACAAATATTTGGATAGATATAGATAAGGCTTCTGAGATGATAGGTCTGAGTAGCCAAACTTTAAAAAGAAAATGCCGTCAGGGGGAATTTGTTTTTAAGATAGTTAAAAAAGGCAAAGTCGCTCACTATTTTGTATTGTTAAAATCAATGCCGGATTTTGCTCAAGATAAGTATCTTGGAGATACGGCAGTAGATTTAAAATATTCCGAAGTCCCGAGTTGGGCAAAATTGCAGGCTGAAAAATATGT
>CACYKP010000069.1 GCA_902775025.1 uncultured bacterium
TCTATTTTACTACCATTTGCTATTTTATTTATATCTTCATCAGTTGCATTTGTAAGTCCCTGTTCATACTCATTTTCATGTTGATTAGCAGTTACATTACCGGCTCCGCTACCACTATTAGCAACACTACCTGGACTGCCTGCTCCGCTACCGCCACTGGCACCGGCAGCCGTAGCTCCGTCATTTACATTAGCTGGTTTACCGGCATCTCCTGTACCATCGCTATTATCTGCTGATTTTTTTACAAATATTTCGCCATTAAGCACAACACCATTCATAGTTGCAAGATTTTTTAACTGCTCAATTAATTGTTTGAAATTAGTTGTGTCATTTTCTTTATGATGTTCTTCTTTTTGACTTTCTTCGAGACCCATAACTGCATCATTATACAATGAATTTAATGCCTCTAGAGAAAAATTCTTATCTAAAGCAGTTTTTCTTTTATTTAAGTCAGTATATTTTGTTCCGTCAGGGTTTTCGCAATCTTTTTCTACTGTAACGGTTTTAGGTACATCGTTACCGCCTGCGCCGTCGGCGCCTTTCTTTTTCTTTTTACCAATACCAAACAAAGCGCTTAGACCTGAACCATTATCACCTGATATTGCATAGGGACCAGACATCATTCCACCGCCGAAGAATCCGCCACCGCCTAAGAACGGCATCCCGCCGCCAAAGAATGGCATTCCACCGCCGAACATGCCTCCGCCAAAACATCCACCGCCGAAACCAAATCCGCCAAATCCGAAGCCGCCCAATATACTGCCAAGGAAGTTACCGATACCCATTCCGATACCGCCTAATACGCCGCCCCAGAATCCGCCGCCGCAGATTTGCCCGCCATTGATATTGTAAGTATAATTAAATACACTATTACCGTACCCGCTATCACTGTCTCGATGGTACATCTGATAGTGTTTAAAGGAAGTATGACAATGTAATCTTGGTCTTGGAATGTATGTCATTTTGTACCTCTAATATATCTTACATATATATAAAGTATTTCTCTCTTCGCCAATTTCATTGTTTTTTATTATCGTTACAAAACTTTACATTTAATTAAAATACCATTTTTATTTGGAGTAGAATGGTAAAAGATGAGGAGAAGATTATGAGCAATTTAAAAATATATATGGATAAAGATATTAATCAAGATTTGATTAAATCAAAAAAAATCGCAATTATAGGTTTTGGTTCTCAAGGATACGGACAAGGATTAAATCTTGTTGATTCAGGCTGTAATGTTGTATTTGGACTTAGAGAAAACGGAGCTTCTGCACAAAAAGCTAAAGACTATGGATTGAAAGTAATGTCTATTCCCGACGCAGTAAAATATGCTGATATTGTACAAATACTTATTCCGGACGAAGTTCAGGCAAAAGTATATAAAGAGCAGATTGAACCTTATTTGAGAGAAGGACAGTATTTGATGTTTTCTCACGGATTTAATATTCATTACGGCTATATAAAAGCTCCAAATGGAGTTAGTATTATAATGGTTGCACCAAAAGCTCCGGGACATACGGTAAGAAGTGAATATGTAAAAGGAATGGGAGTACCATCACTAATTGCTGTCGAAAAAGATATTAAAGGTGATTCAAAAGATTTATCACTATCATATGCTTCTGCTATCGGTTCAGGTAGAACAGGTATAATTGAAACAACGTTTAGAGAAGAAACTGAAACAGATTTATTCGGTGAACAAGCAGTAATTTGTGGTGGAATTGACCATTTAATAAAAGCAGGTTTTGAATCTCTTGTTGAAGCGGGATATTCACCTTATATGGCATATTTTGAAGTTTGTCATGAGATGAAACTTATTGTTGATTTAATCTATCAAGGCGGAATTGAAGACATGCATTATTCAATATCAAATAATGCTGAATATGGAGATTATACAAGAGGCGCCAAAATCATTGATTCTTCAGTAAAAGATAGAATGAAAGAAGTAATCAAACAAATTCAAGACGGAAGTTATGCAAAAGAATTTATGGACGAGATGGGAGTAAATAAAGGAAATAAATTTAAAGAACTCCGTAAGCAATCCACAGGGCATTTAATCGAAAAAGTCGGATCCGAAATCCGTTCATCTTTTGCGTGGGGAAATAAAGATAAATTAATTGATAAAGCAAAAAATTAATTTATCTCAAAAATCCATCCTTTAGGAGGTTCTATTTCGCCTTTTTGAATACCGGTAAGTGTATCATAAAGTTTTTGTGTAATCTCACCCGCTTTTTCCATACCTGACGGGAACAAAATCTCTTTACCGTGGTCAACAACCTTTCCGACAGGAGAAAGCACGGCTGCTGTGCCGCACAAGGCACATTCTTTAAAATCTTTTAATTCTTCAATTCTAATTTCTCTTTCTGTTGCTTCTAACCCTAAATAATGTTCGGCAACATACATTAATGAACGACGAGTGATTGAAGGTAAAATAGTATTTGATTTTGGGGTTACGACTTCATTATCTTTAGTAACAAAAATTATGTTTGCACCGCCTGTTTCTTCAACTTTTGTTCTTGTTGCGGAATCCAGATACATATTTTCGTTATACCCTTGGTTATGAGCATCAACTATTGCATGCAAACTCATTGCGTAATTAAGTCCTGCTTTAACATGTCCGGTTCCTCTCGGAGCAGCTCTGTCGAAATCGGGAACTCTTAAGGTAATAGGTTTCGCCCCGCCTTTAAAATAAGGTCCTACAGGAGAAACAATAATTCTAAATTGATATTCATTAGCAGGCTTAACACCCATTACAGGATTAGTTCCAAACATGTATGGACGTATATATAATGATGCACCTGATTCAAATGGAGGTACCCAATCAATATTAGCTTTAACTACCTGTTTAACAGCTTCTAAAAATCTTTCTTTTGGGAAAATAGGCATTTCTAATCTTGCAGCAGACTGTTCCATACGTTCACCATTCAAGTCAGGTCTAAAACACACTACTTTATTATCTTTTGTTCTATATGCCTTAAGTCCTTCAAAACAAGTTTGTGCATATTGTAAAACGCATGCGCATTCATTTATTACAACTTTATCATCTGTCGTAATTTGTCCGCTTGTCCATTTACCATCTTTATAGTTTGCAACATATCGGTAATCCGTTTTCATATATCCAAAACCTAAGCTTCCCCAGTCAATATTCTTTTCCATACTCATCTCCTTTAATATCTTTATTATATCAAAAAAGTCGGGTAGAACCCGACTTTTTAATAAAGTATTAATATTATTTTATTAATTAATTATTTCTCCATATTCTTCAGGATTATTTAGTAAATCATAATTAATTTCATTCTCATTATCAGCGATTGCTGCACAAACTACTGCATCAGACGTAACATTCAACAATGTTCGCATCATATCCGTAATTCTTTCAATTGTGAATAAGAACGCAAATCCTGCAACTAGTTGTTCAGGACTTAATCCTAATCCGTTAAGAACAAGTGCTATTGTAATTAATCCTGCACCCGGAATACCTGCACAAGTAGAAGAAGCTACTATTGCAAGCAAAGCTATTTGGACAATCATAAACGGTGATAAAGCAACACCGTAAGCTTGAGTTAAAAAGATTACCGCTACAACTTGAAGCATAGCTGTTCCGTCCATATTTAAAGTTGCACCTAAAGGAAGTACAAAGCTTGAAACTTTATGTGAAATACCTCTTTTTTCACAGCAAGCAATTGTTAATGGTAACGTTGCAGACGAACTTGCTGTCCCGAAAGCTACCATCATTGCCTCTGCAATAGCTGCATACAACATCATTACAGGAACTTTTGAAAATATCTTTAAGAAAATAGGATAAACTAAGAATAATTGGATTGCAAAGCCTATTGTTAAAACACCTAAATACTTTGAGATACTTGCAAAAATATCCACACCAAATGATGAAACCGATACTGCAGTAAGAGCAAAAACACCGGGGGCAGCAAAACTCATAATCCAATCTGTGATTTTCATAGTTGCTGCAAATATTGATTCAAAAAAGCTTACAAAAGGTCTGTTGATTTCACCAACTTTTGCAAGCGCAATAGAAAACATTAAAGCGAATACTATAATAGGAACCATATCACCGCTTGATATTGATGCAAGAGGATTTCTAGGAATAAATCCAAGCATAATATTTAATAAGTTACCTCTTTGAGCCTCTATTGAAGCTGCAACCTGAGCTTGAATATCGCCTGCAACATCAGCATTAATATAATGTGCAGCACCTAACCCCGGCTGCATAATTAGTGCAAGAGCTGCACCTATAGAAACCGCTGCGACAGTTATTATACCATAGTATAAAACCATCTTTGTTCCAAGTTTTCCGATTTGTTTACTATCACCAATACTTGTAATACCAATTACTATAGCTGATATAACCAGAGGTATTACAACCATTTGTATTAATCGTATAAATACTTGTCCGATAAAAGTAAGCGTATTCATTAAAACCATATTTGTATGATGGTGCATCCATATACCGACCAAAACACCAAGTACAAGACCTGCAAATATATGCCAATTCCTTTTTAAACCTAAACCGAGTGCAATTAATACTTGCATATAAAACTTCATATATAAAATCCTCTCTTTAAATACAACTGTAACCTATATATTTTACAATTTTTGGGGGTAAATGTAAAGTAGTGTAGATAAATCATCAAATCGATTATTTAATGTATGATTATACTTAGGACTATTGAGTACTTAAAAAATATAGAATAAAACCTATAATAACAAACATTTTTTAAATAATATTATATATTCTGTCTATATTTACAAAATTTTGCTCTGTGTTAGAATTAAAACAAAAGGAAAGATTATGACATATATGAACACAAATAAACATCATCATACTCATCTAATCCCGAAAGGGCTTAGAGTTTTTTAAGTGTTCTTTAAAACTCTTTTAATCGGCTCTTTCGGGATAATAAAGAACAGAGTACGATTTAAAGGGGAATATATTAAATGTCATACATAAACGTAATATCAGCAATAGGAAATAACAGAGGTATCGCACCGCTTTTTGTTCGTGATTGTTGTATTGAAATTCCGGCAAAACTTGGATTAACATATAACCAAAACATTAAAGACTCCAGACAAATGGCAAAAAATGCAACTCGTGAACGTTTTATCGATGAATACGGAACTTCAGCTATTTGGATGGGCGGGCCAATTGTAATAGATAGATTCTGTAATTGGGCAATAAATAAATTCGGATATAATCCAAATACAACATAGAAAAGTTTAAAGAAAAAGCACCGAATGAAGTAAAAGACTTAGAAAAAGCTTTATTGAATAAGAGCAAATACCAAAGATTACAAGCAGGTAAATTTGCTTTATCAACCTTAATACCAATCACACTCATGGGATTTGTTCTCCCGAAATTAAATTTTAAATTGACAGAAAAAATAAACGACAGAAAAAATACATTAATTCCTCGCCCTGCGATAGAGGGTACAACAGGGGGTGCAACTCCGTTAAGAAGTCAGCTAAGAAATAAGGAGACAAACGATTTATCTTTTAAAGGTCTTGTCTCCACTATGGCTAATATGTCTAATGTTAACAAAATGGCTGTAACTGATGGCGGCTTAACTATCGGCAGGGTTTGGACAGCAAGAAACAGATATGAGCAAGCT
>CACYKP010000070.1 GCA_902775025.1 uncultured bacterium
ACCTTTAAATCTTGAAGTAATTGTGTCTTTACTCCCTGATTTTTCGCGATATCCAATTTGTTTTGGTGTTTGCCGACTAATGTTACATCAAGATTTTGTGCATGAAGAGTTAATGCCGTTGTTAAACCAAGCTTACCGTCACCTAGGACAAGAACCTTTTGCATAGGCTCTATATGAAGTTGTTCTGATATTTCGCAAGCAGCTGCAAGCGGTTCTACAAAGACTGCTTGTTCGTCAGGCACATTAGAAGGAACTTCAAAAAGAACATTCAAAGGCATTGTCATATATTCGGCAAAACAACCGTCTTTGTTAACTATACCTAATGTATGACGAGTAGGACAATGACGGTAGTTCTTTTTTGCGCACCATTCGCAGTCAGGTTTATCACAACCATAACTAATCTCAGCAACAACCCTCTTGCCTATCCATTTTTTATCCTCCAGTTTATTAGAGTGTACCTCCTCTACAACTCCTACAAACTCGTGGCCTAAAACACCAACATATCCCATATATCCTTTTGTAATTTCATAATCTGTATTGCAAATTCCTGCAAGTGATACTTTTATCAAAGCTTCGCCCTCTTTTGGCTCAGGTTTTTTATAGTTTATATCAAGTTTTAATTCGTTATCAAATACAATAGCTTTCATTGTTTTTACTCCTTATTTAACAATATAACTTAAGTTTATCCAAAACATGTTTTTCTTGCAATTCTATTGAATTTGACACCTGTAAAATACACTCTAGCGCTTGTTTATATTGAATTCCAGGTTTAGATGTAAAGTTTTCGTTACAATCCTTAGGTGGAATTTTAAAATGTAGTAGTATATAAAAGTACCTGATTTTGAAACAAAGCTTAAGTGCAGCGTAGGAGAAATCTTCCAAGGGTATGAGGGCGAATTGCGCCTTTAACTATCACAGAAATAAAAACATACCTTATTTATTCATAAGGTCCTGTTTGGTATGCGGAGGTTTATATTAATGCGTCATTGCTCTACTTTTAAAGCAGATGAAATTTATTATCTTGAAGAAAACAATATTTTTACACAAAGAATTTTATCAATAGGCTTTTGTCCTATTTGCAAAAGACCTGTGGCAGAACTTGTTGAATACAATTTTGCAGGAGGAATAAACAGAATTAATTTATCTGGGATTCATGCACAAAATCTTATGATACAGTTAAAAGACCAAATCATTTATTCTACTAAAGAAGTAAATAAAAGAAAACTTAAATCTAAGCCGTTTGGCTGGAAATACGGAGTTAATATAGACGGTAAAAATGGCAAAGCAAAACAATATGCTTGTGATTTTTACGGAAATAAAGAACTTATAAAAAAATTGTAATGTATAATTTGTAATTTTACCGAAGGTATTTTTCATCGTTTCACCTTTCTCTCTCGGAGAATTTTCTCCGGTACTCCTTTATGTATACGTTTACGCCCTGCCTTCGGTTTTCTTTTTTTAAGGAGATTTTATGCGAAAAATTAAAAAATCTGATATTCAGGAATTAAAAAAGGAAATTAATGATAAGCATATAAAATTTTATGACAAAACTCTTTCTATATTAGAATTCATTCTTGATGAATTCTCTCGAGAACTTACAAGAGCAGATATTGAATTTATTGAAATGCCTAAAAACTCTATCGCAACAATTGATTTTTTAATCTCAGCTATAGGTAAAGTCCAAAAAGGGCAAAGATTAGCACTCGGGCTGGGAGAAGAACCAACTGAAAATATTGAGCCTGTGATTAATATTGTTGAAGGGCTAAGTGAAGAAAAAATTTAATCAAACGGAAAAATTAAAATGGAAAATGAAAAGTTATTTAATAAAATCAATGTATGGATTCCTAAACAAAAAGAGTTTCAATCTTTTAAAAAAGACTGTAAAGAACTTTATGAAAGTGTTCAAAAAGAAATAACCGATGACAGTTCGTTTGAATTTATTATTAATAATACTTATTTTTATTTATTTGAAACAAACGGCAATTTGATTGGTGCAATTTATTATTTTATTGGTTTAGATGGGAACTGTTATCTTAACGGGTTTGCGAAAAGAAAAATGCACTCACTATGTATTGAATGTTTAAAAAAATCTCTGACTTGGTTCAAGGGAAGGGTATATGCTGAGGCTCAAAACCGTGCATCTGCCCTTTGTTTGTTAAGATGCGGATTTAAAAGAGCCGAAGGGAATAGGTTTGTAATTTCAATATAAATATGATATTATACTTTGGTAAAAAGGAGTATATATGAAAAAGATTGTTATTTTAGCATTGGCATTAATTGTCAGTTTTCAATTTGTTGAAGCAAAAGATTATGCAAAAATGCAAATAAAAGAAATGAAACACGCTCAAAAGTATGCAACAACTCAAAAGGTTTTGCAAAATAATAATCAGAAAATAGGCCAAATTGCTCCTAAATATAGCGGTAATATCAAAGACCCGCACATTATGAAATTTGGCAATTACGAAAAAATACCCAAAACTAAATATGATGAAAAGCTTAAAAAAGATGAAGCAAAATATGAAGAATACGCTGTACAGTTAGGTAAAAAACATTCTAAATACTATACAACACAAGCAGATGCCGAGGATTTTTACAAAGTTTACAGGATTGCTGAAAAATTAATCCGTGCAAACAAGCTTGATTACATGAATTGGAGAATTTGTTTAAAGAAAAGTGTAGACGGTCCTAATGCTTATAGCACCGGCTCAAATCTAATTGTTATTACAACATCACTTTTTGATACATTTAAAAATAATGACGATGCACTTGCAATGGTTATTGGGCATGAAATGGGACACGCTCTATTAGGACATTACCAAAGAACAAATCAATTATATGCAAAAATGCAGCGTCAAAAAGCTATCGCAAGAACAGGTAATTATGTTTCTGCAATTGCTTATCAGGGTATGAAAAGAAAATATCTCATAGATTCAAAAAATATGGAGTATGCCGCAGACGTTGAAGGTGCAAAACTTGCTATGCATGCAGGATATAGTCTTAATGACGGTGCTGATGTACTAAAGTTTATATCATTATATGACATAGATACTGAATATAGAAATGACCACCCAAATAGTGATAAAAGACTTGAAAATTTAAACGAAAATGCCAAATATTTCCCTGTAGATTGGAAAGATATGGGTGAATATAATATCTATAATTCAGATGTGCTTCCTGTTCAGCTTTCTTCTGACAGAAAATCAATCGTAATAACTTCATCTGCAAAACAACAAAGCGGAAACAATTATTATACTCCTGAAACAATGCCTGAAGTCTATGCAAGATTTGGGTATATGTATTATGTGAATGGTGAGTTTGCAAAATCCGTAGAATACTTTAATGAACTGTTTAAAATTGACCAGTCAAATGCATCAGCTTACCTTTATGCATCTTATGCAAGTGAATACTTGTACAAAAATACCGGCGATAGTAAATTTTTGAAACAAGCAAAGGAATTTGCAAATAAAGCATATAGTTTAGATTCTGAAAATAAGTATATTAAAGAACAAGTTGAAGCTTTGTAAAAAAATTTTGTCGGCATTGCTATGCCGACTTACTTAAATTTAAAAATGTATATGTAAATTAGGATAGATTTTTATCTGTCCTAATTTTTTGTATAAAAACTATCTGTGGCTAGAATTTACCAATACGAATAATTGTAGGGTGTGATTATTTGCACCACAAAATTGTTGAACCTCACCCGCATTTGTACGGCTCCTTTGTCGCCTGCAACTGCACCCTCTCCAATTGGAGGGGGTAAATGTAGCATTATAAAAAAGAAAGGAAATATTATGACATTTGAGTACATTATTAATTCAGATTTAGAAGTTGAAAAGTTAAACAGAGAAGATGAAGAAAATTTAGTTAAAACTATTTCTAACAAGTTCACCGAATGGAATAGTGAACGCATTTCAAACTTAGAGATGGCACAAAATTTAAGTAACGAAATCTTCTTCAAAAATGAATATATCCCATCAGGTGATAAAACCCAAAGGTGGAAAAGCAAAATCAAGATGTGTAAAACATTTATGTTTTATCAAACCCTAAAATCATATATCTGGAGAAATACATATGCAAATGTTAATTCTATGTTCGACGTCTCAGGAGAAAATCACGACTCCGATAACGCATCAAACAGACAAAAAGCCGTTTTGGTGGATATTATGGAGAAAATGGACTACCAAAAAACGTGTGACCAAATTATCGATAACGCTTTATTATACGGTGAATTAATCTCATTTACCGCTTGGAAAACCTTGTCGGAAGAATACCGCAGACCGATTGACTTTTTTGTTGACCCGAATTCTATGGATTTAGAAAAACAAGCAAGAATAGCAAAAGCAATCGAGGAGGGGAAAAACTTCTACGTTGATGAGCGTGAAATATACAACAATCCTTTTATTTACCCCGTTAACCCTGCAGACTTGGTTTTTGATTCTACTCAAGCCGATGAGTGGGATTCTTGCCCTAAGATTTATAGAGCGTATAAAACCCCGAATGATATTATTAATAACAAACTTTATACTATTGATAAAGATGTAGCGGAAGAAATTCAACGTCTTGTAAAAGACGGAAAAGCAAATCGTTTAAAAGGAAATGAAGATGTCGTAAAAGGTTCAACAGTTGAAGTTCTTGAACATTGGGGCGATTTAAAGCTTCCAAACGGCAGACTTTTAAAGAACTGGCATGCAGTTGTTATTGCAAGAAAATACCTTGTTTTATTTCACAAAAATGATGCGTTAATTAATCCGTTTTCTTATGGTGCGTTTGTACGTGATCCTGAAACAAAGAGGGGTATAAGTCCTTTGTACTCTGTTCTTTCACTTTCACAAGTTCAAGAGGATTTACTCAATCGTACTTGTAACCTCCAAGCATTGAGTGAAAATCCTCCGCTTTTAGCTCCCGAAGGATTTTTTGATGAAGACGAACTTCAATTATATCCGGGGAAAATTATTGAATACGGTGATAATCTTACTCCTACTGCAGCCTTTCAGCAGATGCAATTCAATCCTCAAATCTTTATGCAGGATATAACTTTCTTA
>CACYKP010000071.1 GCA_902775025.1 uncultured bacterium
AACTCATGATAAAGGAGAAAATATTATGAGTACAGCATGTATTATTGATTACAAAAAGACACTGACTAAAGAAGAAATTAAAAGAATTGTTGAAGAAAACAACATTGAATTTATAAAACTTGAATTTTGTGACATAAACGGAACTATGAAAAATTTATCGATTCCTTGTGAACAATTAGAAAGCGCAATGAATAATGAAATCATGCTTGACGGTTCTTCAATTAAAGGTTTTAGGAGTATTGAAACTTCAGATATGTACTTTTATCCTGATTTAAATACTTTTGCAATTATTCCTTGGAGAAGTGATGATGATGTAAAAGTCGCAAGATTTATATGTGATATTCATAATGCTGATGGTACCCCATTTGAAGGTTGTCCGAGATGTAACCTTAAAAAGATGATTGCTCGTGCCGAAAAGCTGGGTTACACAATGAATGTCGGTCCGGAAGCTGAATTCTTTATATTTAAGCAAGATGAAGATGGTAATGCAACAATAAATACTTATGACAAGGCAGGATACTATTCAGCAGCTCCTGTAGACAAAGGTGAAAACCTAAGAAGAATAATGGTTAAAACTCTTAAAGCAATGGGGTTTGAAGTTGAAGCAAGCCACCACGAAGTAGCAAGAGGGCAACACGAAATCGATTTTAAATATGCTGATGCTCTCACAACAGCTGATAATATTATGACTTTTAAGTATGCAGTTACCGCAATCGCTGAACAAAACGGAGCAATTGCTTCATTTATGCCGAAACCGATTTTTGGTATAAACGGTTCCGGTATGCATTGTAATGTATCATTATTTAAAGATGGCAAAAACCTTTTCTTTGATTCTGAAAGAACTTACCAGCTTTCCAAAGAAGCACTTTACAGTATTGGCGGATTACTAAAACACGTTAAATCTTTCACAGCTATAACAAACCCGATTATAAACAGTTATAAAAGATTAGTTCCGGGGTATGAGGCTCCTGTATATTTGGCTTGGAGTTTGGCAAACCGTTCCGCACTAATCAGAGTTCCTGCAAAACGTGGTAATGCAACAAGGGTTGAACTTCGTTCACCGGATCCGAGCTGTAACCCATATTTAGCATTAGCAGTAATATTGGGTGCAATTTTAGATGGTGTTGAAAACAAAATTGAACCACCGCTTCAAATTGAAGAAAATATTTACCAAATGACAAAAAAAGAAAGAAAAAGAGCCAAAATTGATTCACTTCCTGCAAGCTTAAGCGAGGCTCTTGATTTGCTGGATGATGATGAAATTATTAAAGATGCATTGGGCGAACATATCTATGAAGAATTTGTTTCTGCAAAAGAAAAAGAATGTGACAGATTCAGGACTTATGTAACACCGCTTGAAGTAGATATGTATCTTAATATGCAATAAACAATTTATTATCTTCCAAAATTATAAATCTACTTTCACCTAAAAGGTGCACTTGGTTGCACCTTTAATATTAATGCGAAAAAATCAAGGATTAGAAAAAATAAAGGGAAATAACAATGGCTCAAAATATTAATGAAAAAGAAACGACAGCTGTTTTATTAAAAGTTAAAGATGATACAAAAAAAAAGACAGAACTAAGAATTAGAAAAGTTATAATATTTACTGTTGTTTTAGTTGCAACATTTGTTATTGGCTCTTTATGTACATTTAAAACAACAAAATTTATAAGTTTATATAATCTGCCATTTGTAAACAAAGCAGATACGGCCTTTATTATAATATCAACAATTCTTGTTATGCTAATGACACCGGCTCTTGCCTTATTTTACGGCGGTATGGTGAGAAAGAAAAACGTACTTGGTACCATTATGCAGAGTTTTATTGCACTGGGTATAGTATCTGTCATTTGGTTTTTGTACGGATATTCTCTTGCTTTTGGCGGTGACATTGGTAATATTATAGGAAACCTTGACTTTATTATGTTAAAAAATGTTGGATTATCACCAAATGAGGGTTCAACAATTCCACATCAATTGTTTTTTATATTCCAAATGATGTTTGCTTGTCTAACTCCTGCGCTTATAACAGGTGCGTTTGCTGAAAGATTTAAGTTTAAAAGTTATCTTTTATTTTTAATTTTATGGGTAACTTTTATATATTGTCCTCTTGCTCATTGGGTTTGGGGCGGAGGTTGGATAAGCAAAATCGGTGGAATTGATTTTGCCGGCGGACTGGTTGTACACATCGCATCAGGTGCCGCTGCGCTTGCTTGCTGTATTATGCTCGGCAACAGAAAAGGTTACAAAACAGAGAATATGCCGCCTCACAATTTAACATTAACGTTTATAGGCCTGATGTTTCTTTGGGTTGGCTGGTTCGGGTTTAATGCAGGGAGTGCATTGTCAGCAAATGCTTTAGCGACTACTGCGTTTATTAATACACAATTAGGTGCCGCTTCAGGGCTTCTTGCTTGGCTCGGTGTTGAATATTTGCACAGGGGAAAACCAACCGTATTAGGTGGTATGTCAGGAACTCTTGCGGGATTAGTAGGTATCACACCGGCTTGTGGATTTGTAACTCCGACATCAGCAATTGTTATAGGGATTATTACCGGAATGATTTGTTATATTCTAACAACTTTTAAAGGAATCTTTAAATATGACGATTCGCTTGATGTTATAGGAATCCATGGAACAGGCGGAATTGTGGGTTCTGTATTAACAGGTGTTTTCGCAACAGTTTTAATAAATCCTGATGGCACAAACGGACTTTTATACGGAAGCTTTAAGTTGTTTAATGCACAAATCGTTTCCACAATAGCAAGTATTGCTTTCTCATTTTTCGGAACAATTTTAATTCTGTATATTATTGATAAAATATCAGGTTTAAGAGTATCTGAATTCGAAGAAATGCAGGGACTTGATATATCGCAGCACGGTGAGAATGCTTATAGATTACAAATATAGAGGTATCAAAAAATGAAAAAAATAGAAGCAATAATAAAACCATATAAAGTTGAAGAAATAAAAAATTCACTTGTTGAAGTCGGCGTTCACGGAATGACTGTCACTTATGTTGAGGGATTTGGTTCGCAGGGCGGACATAAAGAAAACTACAGAGCCGCTGAAATTGCAGTTAGTTTCTTGCCCAAAATTAAAATAGAAGTTGTTGTAGATGATGAAAAAACAGATGTTGTCATTAATGCCATAATAAAACATGCAAAGACAGACCCAAGTGGTTCTATAGGAGACGGTAAAATATTTGTTTATAATATTGAAAAAGCAATAAGAATACGAACCGAAGAAAAGGGTTCTGCGGCATTATAGGCACACATCAAGGAGAAATTATGTCAGAAATAACAGTTGTTGATTATTTAATTAAAAGACTAGAAGAATTAGGAATAACGGATATATTTGGTTTACCCGGTGATTTTAATTTTAATATCATTGAAGCAATCGAAAGAAATAAAAATACAAATTGGATAGGTTGCACTAATGAACTTAACGCAGGCTACGTTGCCGATGGTTACGCAAGAGTTAAAGGATATGGAGCATTGGTTACAACTTTTGGGGTCGGTGAATTATCGGCAATTAATGCTATTGCGGGAAGTTTTGCCGAATATATTCCTGTTATTAAAATAGTTGGAACTCCCTCAACAAAAAATATTTCTCAAAAAACTCTGCTGCATCATAACTTTGCAAATCCCGATTATTACGCATTTAAAAATACTTATTCAAATGTTGTTCAAACAACTGCTTATCTAAATGAAAAAAATGCTAAAACAGAAATAGATAGAGTTCTATCAATATTCATTAATGAAAAGAAACCGGTTTATATAGCAATTCCTGAGGATATTTGCTCTGTAAAAATAAATGATATCCCATGTATTCAAAAAATGACAAGTAATCCCGATATGCTGGATAGAGTCATTGAGCATATTATGAAAATGCTGTCAAAAGCAAAAAAACCTATTGTAATAGCAGATATTTTAGCTGAAAGATTTGAAGCACATGATAATCTTATAAATTTTCTTAAGAAATCTCAATATCCTGCAGTTAATTTATTAATGGGAAAAGGGTTATTAAATTGGGACTATAAAGGTTATTTAGGAACATATTTAGGTAAATACGGTAATAAAATTGCATACAATACGGTTAATAATTCTGACTGTGTTATAACTATAGGCGCAATTTATAGCGACTTAAATACTTTCGGTTTTGATTATAATTTTGAACCAACGTCAATGATTGATATAGAAGGCACTTATACAACGGTTGAATATATAAGATATGATAATGTTTTAATGAAAGATGTATTATCAAGACTTTCAAAAATTGTACCTACCTATAAAAACGAATATCCTGAAGTTTTGCCTCAAAATTTAATTAAAGAAACAGAAAAAAATAAACCGTTAGAATCTAAGTTTATTTATTCAAAGATACAAGATTTTATAAAAGAAGATGACATAGTATTTTCTGAAACAGGTCTTGTTGAATTTGGCTTTGCAACGTTAGAATTACCCAAGGGTGCCCATTTATATAATCAGGTTTTATGGGGTTCTATCGGTTGGGCAACTCCTGCCGCTTTTGGTGCAACCATAGCAGAAAGGAATAAAAGGGTTATATTAGTAACAGGGGACGGATCTCATCAACTAACAGCTCAGGAAGTAAGCTCTATGATGCGACATGGTGTTAAACCTATTATTATCGTTATAAATAATTCAGGATATACAATTGAAAGAGCATTATGCAAAAATCCTATGGACTTATTCAATAATATTGCTTCTTGGAATTATTCAAAACTCCCCGATGTATTTAACGGCAAATCGTGGAGCATTAAGGTTGAAACAGAACAAGAACTGCATGAAGCATTAATTAATGCAGAACAAGAACAAAAAGATAAATTATGCTATATAGAAATTTGTACGGATAAAATGGATATGCCAAAATTAGCGCAGGATTTAATTTCCCAAATACCACAAGGACATAGACCTGCACATATACCGCATCCGATACATTTATTGGGATCTGAAATGTATTCAAACTTTCCTTCGTGCTCTATTCTTGATATTGCGTTTTGAGGACAACTTTGTTTGCATAATCCGCAATCTCTGCAATAACCACAAGACATACAGCGATTTTGCTCATTGTCACAATTTGAATTATAGCATTCGTAATATTCTGATTTAATTCTTTTAGCAGGAATTAACTCTTTTTCCTTAATCGGAGTTAATTCTTCATTGTTTAGAAATTTAATAATATTTTCTGCTGCATGTTTTCCGTCTGCTATTGCATTTGTAAATAAGCCGGGCTTTATAGCGTCACCAATAGCGAAAACTTTCGGATTAAAAGTTTGCATAAATTCGTTTATTTGAATTCTTGATTTTTCATCTAAATAATCTTTTGGCACAAAATCAAAGATGGGTCTATCGCCAACGGATATAATAACACTGTCAGCTTCTAAGAATCTTCCGTCTTTTAATAATACACCTTTATCGGTTATTTTCTGTGTAAAACAGGGATACATTATTTTTGCGCCCAGCTTTTCAGCCGCATTGATTTCTTTTTCAAAAGCAGAAGGTTCTTGAATGTCTATTGCAGTAACACTTTCAACACAACCTTGTTTATAAACTTCTGTTATAACATCCATTGCGGCATTTCCTGCGCCAATAACAACAACTTTTTTGCCTAAATTGTATTTTTTACCGTTTTTACAATCTTTTAAAAAGTTTAGACCTTTAATTAATCTTTCATATCCTTCAAATGGTATTACAACAGGGTTATGTCCGCCTATTGCAAGCACAATTGCATCAAATTCTGATTCAATCTTATTAAATAGCTCCGGTATAACCTTTGTTGAGGTATGAATTTTGCCTTCCCCGTTTACCCCCTTGAAGCGTTCCAGTTCTGTTTCTAATATTTCTCTATGCAGTCTTTCTTCCGGTATTACTTGAGAAAGTTTTCCGCCTATTTTTTCATCTGCTTCAAATATTTCTACATCATATCCTTTTCTTAATAACTGCCAAGCTGTTGAAATACCTGCAACACCAGAACCAATTATTGCAATACGCTCTTTATGAGTTATTTCTACAGGCTTTATTTTTATGTCCTTAGATAAACTACCGAGCATTTTAACATCCAAAGGTTCATCAAAACTTTTTCTAGAACAGTTATTTAAACATAAATTCGGACACACCTGACCGCAAACAGAAGCCGGGAAAGGACTGTAATCTAAAACTAATTCTAACGCTTCTTTAACACGTCCTGAGCGAAGAAGTGAAAATCTTTTTTGTGTCGGGATTTTTATTGGGCAGTTGTATTCACAAGGTGCGCTATACGCATAGTTTTTCCAATGAGGTTTACGCAATCTTGAAATACCGGTTTGAACTAAATCATACGATTTAAAATCATCTTGAATTAAATCAGAAAATATTGAACCGCCAATTTCATCAAACCATTTGTTTACCCTAAATGTTTTTAAAGAAATATCATTATGTTTCTGTCTTTCTTCATAAGTTTTTGCAACTATCTTATGCCAGGGGTAAATAATATCAGTTTGTTTGTCAAACTCACACAATTTATCATAATAGTCTTCTTTGTGAATTTCAGACAAAAAGGTTTTTAAGCCTGTTCTTAAAAATTCCCTGTCATTTTCATCTAAATCAAGCAAATATACATCATCCGAGAGATTTTTAATATTTCCTCTGACGTAAATAATTCCGCCAACCATACCGACACAGGCTCTATCTCCTAAAACTGATGACAAATTTTCACAATTTAAACCACAAACAACAGCTATACCTCCGCCCATAAATTCAAATGAAAAAGAACCTGTTGAACCTAACACCCAAAGTTCGGGAGCAACAAACTTCGGGTCTTTTTTCATCAAAGCACCGGACCTTGTACCTACATTTCCGCCGATATAAATTTTCCCCGATGCCGCACAATGTCCTGTTGTATCACCACTATCACCGTTTACAACAATTTTAGCACCGCTGTTTAACCAACCTGTATCAGCAGGAGCTGAGCCGTTTACATAAATATTTGTGCATTTTGCCCCCATAGCACCAACACGCTGCCCCGGGTTTGTCAGATAAAAGTTTAAATCTTCGCCGTTTTTAGACCAAACTGAACCTCCGATATTATGTTGCCCGCAGGCATTTATCTCAAAATCAGTAGCACCATCTTCAATTGCACTCCAAATCTCTTGCATTAAATTCTGTGTAGAAGTTCTTTTATCATTTTCAATTGTGTTTATTAT
>CACYKP010000072.1 GCA_902775025.1 uncultured bacterium
ATGAGTTTTAACATATTTGATATAGCAGGCTCAGGCATGAGTGCACAAAGAGTTAAAATGGATACGATTGCATCTAATATCGCAAACGTTAATACAACACGCCGTCCTGACGGTTCAAAAGGCGTTTACATAAAAAAAGACGTAACTTTTAGAACTATTTACGAAGACCAACTAAACAGAGGTTTTTCTAATTTTCAAAGCAACAGCCCTGATGCAAAGTTTGACCCGAGAACAGGAAATCTTCATATTAACGCAAATGTAGCACTTAATCACGGTATGCTCACAGGCGGTGTTGAGGTTGATGAAATATACGATTCTGAAAACGGTGTAAAAACAGTTTATGACCCATCACACCCGGATGCCGATGAAGACGGTTATGTAGATTTACCTAATATTAATATTGTGGAAGAAATGGTCGGCATGATATCAGCTTCTAAAGCTTATCAAGCAAACGCAACAGTTGCGGAAAACGTCAAAACAATGATGCAGAGTGCAATGAATATTTAGTTAATTGAAAATGGAAAATTATTAAAAATAAAGTAAAGAGGGTAAAGCCATAAAAATAGTGAATTTTGGCAAAAATCTATAGTAAGTACCTACCACAACAAGCAAAAAAATATTAAAATGAAACGAGGAATTAATTATGGAATTTTCAACAGGAATATCAACAAGCTTTGACAGAACATTTAATTTTGATGCGGTTGAGAATTATAACCAATTTCTGAAGAATAACACATCTTTTCAGATTGATACAGATGTCCCTACTGATTTTGAAAAAGCATTAGAAAGTGCCTCAAAAAGTTATCCTCTTCACGACAAAAAAGATTCTGTAGGTTTAGGTAATTTCGCAAATACAATTGGTAATACTTTAAATAATAGTTTGAATTCAATCAATAATATAAAATTGGAAGCCGAAAGAATGCAGGAAGATATTGCAATGGGCGGGCCTACAAGTATTCATGATGCGATGATAGCTGCAGAAAAAGCCTCATTAAGTATGCAAATGGCCGTTCAGGTAAGGAACAGAATACTGTCTGCTTATACAGAAATTACCGGCATGATGATTTAAAATGATTAAGTTATTAACTCTCACCCAAATGTCACTTACGTTCTTGCTGCTTCGACCTCTCTGACCTGCGAGGTGTAGGTCGGTATTACTGTGCCGATAATTAGACAAACAGCCTTATTCTTCTATAATCTCTGCGCCGTTTGGTTCAATTTTTAGAGTTCTTATATCTGTCTTAATACTTTGACCTTCCCAAATATCACGAACAGTTGATTTAATCTTGTCTAAATCATATTTGTGAGAAATGACTAAAATAGAAGGTCCTGCACCTGATAAAACGCAACCGATAACTCCGTCTTCGTGCTTAAATGCCTCCATTATTTCCTTCATTCCGGGGATTAATTTTTCTCTGTACGGTTGATGAAGTTTGTCGTGCAAAGCAGCTTTCATAAGCTTTTCATTCTTTGTGTTTACTGCTTGGATAAGCATTGCTAAATGTTTTGAATTAAATGAAGCATCTGCCATAGGAACATTTTCAGGGAGAACTGAACGAGCAATATTTGTTGAAAGTTCAAAATCAGGAATACAAACCGTTATATCCCATTCCTCCGGCCAATTTAGTTTTTCAGTAATAATTGAACCGTCATCCTCTTGTGAAGCTAATATAAATCCACCTAAAATAGCCGGAGCGACATTATCAGGATGTCCTTCAACTTCTGTCGCTATTGATAAAAGAGCTGTTGTATCAGCAGGTGAACCCAATAATTTATTGGCTGCCAGAAGGCCTCCGACTACAACAGATGCCGAGCTTCCCAGCCCTCTTGTAATCGGAATTTGCGATTGTACATTAATCTTTAATTCAGAAGGCTCTTGACCTATAGAATTGTATAACATTTCAACCGCTTTATAAATAATGCTGTTTTCATCTTTCGGAACATTATCAAAAATCATTTCATCAATTACTTCATTTTCAGACATCAAGTTTATTTCTATACCTGTTCCGGGAAGTACAGTTTCTTCTATTGTAATCATGTTATATATTGGAAGCGCCAAACCTAAACAATCAAAACCGGGGCCCAAATTTGCTGATGTTGCCGGCACTTTTACGGTAACTTTCATTTATTTCTCCTCTAAAAGTATAAAGTGATTATACAATAAAGAAAAATAAAAGCGAACAAGTTTTAGAAATTTGCCGAAATTATTTAGGTAAAAAAGATAATGAAATAATTTCAAATATTTATATCATAAAAAGTGGAGGTAATTTTATGAAAAAGCTTTTAATTATATTCCTATTAGTATTTGTCCTTCCGTCTTATGCAACCTGTCCGATAAATAACGGTGAAAGCGTTTGTTCGCTTCCGGATTTTGGTTCTAATTCAAAACCTATATTCCAAAACACAACAACAGAGGCAAATGTAAATAATACTCAAACCACACTGCAGCCGCTTTATAAAGATGATTTGTTTGAAAAAATAAGGACTCCGAATAATAAACTTATGCAATACGATTCAGGATGTCAATTTGGAGTTTGTGTTCAAGATTTAAACCAAAATATTCCGCTGGCAAAATAGATAAAATACCTCTATACCTTATGGTATGGGGGTATTACTATCAAAGTATTTTGTCAATAATATTTAGCAAATTTTTAACGTAAATTTTTGTAAATTCTAATTTTTCCTAATAAGCATGGGAGGCATGGTCAATTGTAAAAATTTTTATCTATTTCTTTACTTGATAAAAAAAAACGGTAAGCATAATATATAAACATACCTGAAAGGAGTGATGGCTACAAAACTTAAGGGGTGGAGTAAGCGGAGGAGAAAAACAGAAGTTTTTAATTTTTACTCAATCATTAAGCAAGAAAAATAGAAGTTGCAGAGATTTAGAAAAAAATTTAAACCCAACTAAAATAATCAGTATAGTATTTTTGAAAACAACATTTATCACAACAAATCAATAACAAAAGATAAATTTATAGGAGATTTAGGGAGCCAAATAAGATTTGGGGTAGGAGATTATTGGGTTATGGGGGTTGTCCAAAAAGCATGGACAACCTCTTTTTTGTTAGTTTTTTGTATATAATTATCTTATGTACGAGGAATTAGAAACAATATATCATAAGTGTTTAGAGTGTCAAAAATGCGATTTGGGGAAAACAAGAAACAATATTGTTTTCTCTGATGGCGTTCCTAATCCCAAACTCATGCTTATCGGTGAAGCTCCGGGATTCTATGAAGATAAGGAGGGTAAGCCCTTTGTCGGAAAAGCGGGACAGCTTTTGGATAAGATTTTTGAGTCAGTAGGACTTACAAGAAAACGTGATGTTTATATTTGTAATACTGTTAAATGCAGGCCGCCTGAGAACAGGAATCCGGAACAAGCAGAAAAAGATGCATGCTGGGAATATTTGAAGGCTCAAATTGATATAATTCAGCCTAAAATTATACTACTATGCGGAAATGTTGCAGTACAGTCGATTTTGGGGAATGTAGGCGGAATAACAAAAATAAGGGGAAAATGGTTTGAGGGAAATGAAAAAGTACACGGTGCAAAATTAATGCCGATTTTTCACCCTTCGTATCTTTTGAGGAATGATTCAAGAGAAAAAGGAAGCCCAAAATGGCTTATGTGGCAGGATATTCAAGAGATTAAAAAAGAATTTGATAAATTAAACTAAATAAAAAAGGCGGTTTTAAAACCGCCTTTTTTATTTAGTTTTTTATGTATTAATCAAGCCTGCGAGTTAAAGTTCTATTTACCTCCACAGGTTTAGGACCATATAATAAAGCTTTTGCATTTTCTGCAGAATATCCTAATACCTTTAAATCATCAACTCCGTTATGGCTATGTGTATCTTCCATTGCTTTAGCATATGCTTTAGTTTTTTCTTCGCTTGGGCGTTCTAATGGTTTTAATGCTGCATTTAGGGCTATTTGTTTATTCTCTTGGGTGTCTCTTATAGCTAATTCCTCATAAAATCGTATTTGAGCATCCAGCTGTTCGTATAGATTTTTGATTTCATATATACCATCGTCTGATACAGATGAAGCAATTGTTTTTAATTCTTCTTCATATCTTGCTTGGAAACTTTTTAAATCAGCTGCAATAATACCGTTTGTTTTTCCTCTGGGATCTATGCAAGCATTGTATCTTTCTTTAACTTGTTTTTGAAAATGCTCAAAATTGTCGAATTTTTTTTCAGGAATTTGCAACCTTTTTGCTGTTTCAGTTAGTTCTTGATAAGATAGTTTTCTCATTTCTCTAGTTGTATAATCCATGCCTGCATCTGTTTCAGTTGGCTCGTCATTGTATGTATAATATTGAGCTTCATCATTTTCAAAAACTATGCCTTGTTCGTTGTCGTATTTGTTTATACCAGCTTCTTTGCACAAGTCCTTTATTAGTTTTAAGGCTGTATTTATTGCTTGTTCACATTTTTCTTTAACATTATCAGAAACGTTTACAAACATATTGTCAATTAAAGATAGCCATTGCTCTATTTTAGGTTTTTCACCATTTTCTAACTTCCCGTCTATATTAACATCATTCCTGACGGCTTGATCCAAATCAAATATTGTGTTTTGAAATTTTTTCTCATCTGCATTTTTCAAATCATCAGCATTAAAATCGGCTATTGTCTTCGGTGCTGCATTATTTACATTTTGGATACCCATTTTGTACTCTCCTTATTGTTACTTACTTACATGTATATAAAGTATTCCACACCGGTAGGATTTCATAACAAAAAATCTTTGTTACAAAACTT
>CACYKP010000073.1 GCA_902775025.1 uncultured bacterium
TGTTGTATTAACGTTTGCGATATTAGATGCAATCGTATCCATTTTAACTCTTTGTGCACTCATGCCTGAGCCTGCTATATCAAATATGTTAAAACTCATATTCTACCCTCCTACTGTCCTCTGATTACTTCACTCAGACCGGTAAACTCTCTTCTTTCAAGATTAGAAAGCACCATGTATTTTGTGCCTGTTTTGGATAAATCCATCATTTCACGTTCCAGTTCCACGTTATTTCCGTGATTATCACTTCCGCTATAAATATCCGTAACCAATTGCGGTCTGAATTGATCATATACATTTGATTGTAAATATGCCTTTTCCTGAAGTGTCGGAACGCGATATTTATGAATTTCACCCGTAAAAACATCCATCATCGGCGGTTTGTATTCAATACTGTTTTGACCTTTGATGTAGTCTTTCAAATCTTCTTTTTCTTGAATTTCCGCAAGCTGGCTCTCAAACGCAACTTCTTTTCTCTGAAAATTCGGTGTATTAACGTTTGCTATGTTACTTGCAATAGCGTGCTGACGGTCAATAAGACCATCCATTGCAAGCCGTGTTATTTCCATTGTTCTTGATGTGATTATATCCATGTTTATTAGGTGAATAAGTTCGTATTAAATTTTTATAAACAGTTTCATAAATTCACGGCTTCACAAACTCACCTTATCCTACCTTTCCTATTTTTATGACAAACTCAACCTTTTCATCCGTATTTATTTCAAGTTCAAGCCTGCCAAACATTTCCTCTATTGATTTTTTACAAATCATTAACCCAAGTCCTGAGCCTGCTGTTTTTGTGGTATATCCGGTTTGAAAAATATTTTCAGGATTTTCTATTTTCCCTGCATTGTTTGAAACTCGGATTACCGCAAAATCTCCATCCTCTTCCGTCTTAATTTTAATATACTTCCCATCTCTGACATCACTATTATTGCCATTCTGAGGGCTGTTATTATTTTTGCCCGAAGAATCCACATAACTTTCTTGATTGAATGCTTCACTTGCATTCTTTACTAAATTAATTATCACCGCAGTAAATTTATTTTCATCAACAGGAATTTTTACATCAGCATCATTTTCTACCACACATTCAACATCTTTACCCTCAAAATATACTTTCGTCAAATCAGAAGCATTTTGAATAAGCTCTTTTAATTTGTATGGTTTAATATTGGCTTTTTCTGTTGATTTTAGTGCAATAAGAGAATTACCTGCCATTTTTACCGCTCTTGACATACAGCCTACTGCGTTTAATATACTTTCTTCTTTTATGCCGTTTTTAAGGCAAGTTTTTTTAATTATTTCTGTGTATAAATCACAAATAGAAAGCTGATTTCTGACTTCGTGTGCTACTGCTCTAGTATTTTGACTGATTTCTTCTTCCTCTTTTTCTGATTGAATTTGAGCAAACCCTAAAACCGCATCTTTTGTCGCTTCATCCATATTTTCAATCAACTTTCTTATTGAAGAATTCAAAAGCGGGTTATCACGTCTGTCAGGCTTGAATCTTTCCTGAAAATCTTTTATATTAACATCAGTATTCCTGTCAATAATATCAAGAGCCTCATTCTGCATTTTTGAGTTAAAAATTGAATAATACCGAACAAAGTTTTTATTATCTGTTTTGTTATCCCAAATAATAATCGCAACAAATCTGTGAGTCATAACACATAAGAACTCGGTATTTGCCCAAACTTTTTCTCTTAAATGTTCACTTTCATCAGTAAAATCATAAGAAGGTACGGAAGAAAATTCCAGTCTTTTAATCAAACCCATAATACCGGATTTATTTTCAATTCTGTGTAAAACAACACCCTCTTCAGGGCTGTTAACCAAAGGTTCTAAAATCCCCCTCATAATACATTTGAGTGCAGATTTAGACAGAACCTGATTTCCTTGAGATTCTATTAATTCTTTTAAATAGTTTTGTTGTCTTACAATTTTTTTCATCTGTTCCTTTGTGTTGTTTTTTATGTTGTCGGGTTAGTAAACCCGACCTACTTATTACCCTATTGTCTTAATGCCTTCACTACACCGCAATCTTGTTCTTTGTTAAGAAACCATTGTTGATTGCATATAAAACAGCTTGTGTTCTGTCTGATACTTGAAGTTTTTGGAAAATATTATTAACGTGAGTTTTTACTGTTGTTTCAGAGATAAACAATTTTCCTGCAACACCTTTATATGTAATACCTTGAGTTAACAATTGCAAAACTTCTTCTTCACGAGGTGTAAGTGCATCAAGAAGATTTTCTTCATCAGCTCCGCTTTCTTTTCTTTCTGTTTCTTCTCTGAAGGATTGTTGGAAGTATTCAAAGAAGCGTGAAGATAATGCAAGCGGTAAATAAATTTTTCCGTTTAATACTTCTTCAATTGCATAAATAAGTTGAGCAGAAGCCATAGTTTTTAGAACATAACCTTTAGCACCAATCTTCATAGCTCTAAAGATTAAATCCGCATCATCATATCCTGAAAGAGCCAAAACTTTTGTATTTAAACCTAATTTAGAGATTTCTATAATTCCTTGTAAGCCGTCACGTTCCGGCATGTTCATATCCAATAAAACAATATCCGGTTGATACTTTTTAATCAAATTCAAACCTACTGTAACGTTTGTTGCGATACCAACAACGTCAAAAGTTCCTTCCAAATTCAAAAGTTCTCTGATACCGTTAAGGTGGTCATAATTGTCATCGATTAACAATACTCTTGATTTTTTCTTAAACTCATGTCTCATACTCTCTTCTCTCCCCTTTTTTTACTAACCGGAGATGCTCTTCACAACTTTGTGGAATTACATTGACTCCCTTTTTATATAAATTGTAAATTTTTGTTACTCTCTCCACTATTTATATTACCTGCGGATAGAGGATATTTTCATCAACAAGAAGGTTGATTTTACTGTATTTGGGGTAGATAAAAAGATATAGACCACATGGTCTAGGGGTAAATAAAAATCAGCTCATAGTCTTAACTTGAAGTTTCGTCAAGGCATCCTAAAAATTTAGGATGAAAAGAGTAGTCTTTTTGGGGTAGTATAATGAGTACATCATACATTTGAGGTAAATAGCAAAAATTTTTTTTTACAAGTTTTGTATCAATATAAATGAGAATTACAAGGAGTTAAATATGCAAATATCATTGAATGCTAAAATATCAAATGTATCAAATTCACAATTTAAGGGAGCTAAAAGAACTGCAGCTAAAAAAGCGGCAGGGTTGGTAATTGCAGCTACTTCAGCAGAAGCTGCAATTCTCTCACGGCCATTATATGAAGCAAAAAAGCAGCAACTTTTATATAACCCTGAAAACAGCTTTGCAAATAAACCTGCAGAGAACTCTGCAAAAATAATAGAGAAATTTTTCAATAAGCGCGATAAAGAGGATTTAGTTTCAATGCATGATTTGTGCGGCAAGCCTTGGTTTAATTCCAAAGATATCGCAAATAATGAAAGTTTATTTAATGAATATCCATGGGTAATAAAAGATCTTTGGAACATTAAACACAGTAAATATGATTGTCGTCGTTTCAATCCCCATGAAGTTCTCTATCTTGCAGAAACATACAAAGAAAATCCAAGCGGCGTGAAAGAATTATTAGAGATGAAAACTAATGATAATAATTCTCGTTTCAAACTACATGAGGTTGTAGCTCTTGCAGAAATATATAAAGAAGAACCGGATACGATAAAAGGGCTTGCTAAAATTGGGTTCAGTTCGGATTATCATACTGAATATCTCTCCGTAGAAGATATCAAAAAGTTATTAAAATTTTATAAACAAAACCCAAAAGCTATAGAAGAAATTGCGACAACAAAAAACAAAGACTGCGAATCAAGTTTTTTCTACAAAGATGAGTTTGTTAATATTGCGGAAGCATGTGCGAAATATCCTGATATAATAAAACAATTTATTGAAAAAGATAAAACAAATGGATATATACTTGGACAATACAATTATGGTATTCTTGCAGAACCATATTCAAAATATCCGAAAACAGTTGATATGCTTATAAAAATAAATTTTGGAGACTCTAAGTTTATTGCAAATATTGCAGGACCTTTCTCAAAATATCCGCAGGAAGTAATCAAACTTAAAGAAATGAAAACAGAAGACGGGAATGGTTATCGTTTTGATAATAAATCTGTTTGCATAATAGCAAATGAATATGTCAAAGACCCTGATTTTATTAATAAAATTATTGAAATGAAAACTCCAAAAGAAGCATTATACCGTTTTGATGCAAAATCGGTTTGCCAAGTGGCAGAAGAATATAACAAAAATCCTGAATATGTAAAAAAACTTGTTGAAATGAAAACTCCTGATGGAAAAATATACCGATTTGATGGGAATTATATATGTAATTTTGCAAAAAAAGGTGAAAAATGCTTTGATGCAATAAATGAACTCGCATCTATGGAGGATGAAAATGGGAATTCTCGTTTCGCACCAAAAGCAATTTATTATCTGACAGATACATATACACAATATCCTGATGCAGTTAAAAAACTTGCTGAAATGAAGAAAAAAGATAACAAATTCTATTTATTTTCATACAAAGATATTGCTAAATTAGCAGAATGGTACACAAAATATCCTGATAAAATTCAAGAGATAATAAATAAAAACAATAACGCAGAAACACTGTCTGCTGAAAAAATAATTAAAGCAATAAAATAAAAAATAAATGCTTATCTTTTATATTTTTAGCTTTAAAACTGCAAAATGGCGGTCTTTTGTACCGTTTTCTTTACGGTATGAATAAAACAGGTCATTGTTACACGATGTACAATATGGGCAAATGTCTATGTTTTCAACCCCTGCTTCTTCAAGCTGACGGGCATTAATGTTTTTGAGGTCAACATTTCTTTCTTTAAACAAGCCTTCAGGATTTTTGACAGTTGAAAGCAAAGTATCTCTGACTTCTTCACTAACTTCGTAACAACAAACTGAAATTGCAGGCCCAATAAGTACAACAATATCTGCCGGTGAAGAGCCAAAATTTGCCCTCATTTTTTCTATTGTTTTAACTCCGATTTTTTGAGCAGTTCCTCTCCAACCTGCGTGAGAAACAGCACCAATTTTATTAACCTTGTCGTAAAAAATCAACGGAGTGCAGTCAGCAAATCTCAAATAAATAGCGGTATCTTTTTCCGTCAAAATTAATCCGTCTGTATCAGGGTATTCGTTTCTATTATCAACTATTTCAACGTGGTCGCTATGGGTTTGTTGAGGAGTGATAATACGCTTTGCGTATCCTTCCGCAACGGGGAGGGTAGAATTTCGATATGAAAGCTCTGCTTGAATATCAGAAATTCGGGAGAGGGTTTGATTATCTCTTGTAGTGAAAAACGCATCTACCTCTTTATATCCGTTAAGCAAATCACTTCTTAAAATCTTATATCCGTTTAATTCATCAAAATAAAACACTACTCCCTCCTTACAAGATTATACCAAAGACAAAGCCGAGTGTCTTACACTCGGCTTTAATCTTTCCCTTCTTATTCACACACACATAATTTAAACGTCTTTTATGTATTAGTATCGTCTAAATAACGATAATCTAATAAACTTCCTTCATATTTATTATCATCATTTCCGTAAAATAATGACATATTATTAACGGTTCTGTTTCTATCTGCAACTTTTTGTTTTTCGACTTGTGAATTAACACCGTAAGAACTTATTTCCTGACTTGTAACTTTGCCGTCATGGTTAGCATCTATGTCATCAAAATGAGAAAGCACCGTTTCTTGAAGGCTATTTGACATTCCGTTAACAGAACCCAACGTCATAATTTGTTCTCTTGTCAAACCTTGACGAGCCATGTTACTCATATAATTCTGTATCTCTTCTGCGGAAATTTTCCCGTCGCCATTTTTGTCAACAGTATTAAAATTGCTTGTTAAATATGATGCAAAAGTCGAACCGTAAGCTGTATTTGTTACATTTGTATTTGTTAATGCCTTATTCAAATTATCTAACGTAATGTCATCTTTGTATTGATTGGCAAGCAAAGAATATGTATTGGTTAAACCTGAATTAAATCCTGTAAAA
>CACYKP010000074.1 GCA_902775025.1 uncultured bacterium
TATATTATCAAGTTCAATGTTGTAACGTTTGCCGTTTTTATCCACGCAGGTGGCAAAATCTACTGTTTTATCAGCATATTTGTTTTCCCATAAACAAATTAATAAACCGATTTCTTGAGTTTTTAAATTCAAAATCTTTGTGCCATAAAGCATATAATCTTTTTCAACCATAATATATTCCTTTCCGTCATTAACATTAATCGATTGCATCTGGGATTAATTCAAGCCAATGTGTTTAAATGTTAAATTTATGATAAAATTGGTTTATTGATTTTATTTGGAGTTTTTCTGATAGGAGTTTGTATGAAAAAGTTAATGATTTTATTATTAATTGCAGCACCATTATTGACCGCATGTACTGCTAATGTAATAGGCAAATTTGATGACTATAATGAAATTTTTTCTGGTACGATTGATTTGGATTTAATGGGGCATGGAATTATAAAAGTAAAATCAACCCCAAGTAATATTACTTGTAAGGGTAAAGGTTGGGTCACCTTTATTCCTGCTTCAAGTTATTGGTTAGGAACTTGCAAAGGACAAAGAGGTGAAGCAGAACTTACTTGCGATGATGGAAGAACTGTAACCGGTGATTGGGTTTGTGAAGCTTGCACAAGAGTTCGAGGAGAAGGCAAAACTAATTTAAATGAAAATATAACATTTTTTATAACACCCAGTAAAAAAAGGTTAGAAAAAGTTACTGAAGAATACAAAAATGATACAGCTGAGAAACCAAATATAAGGGGTAAAAAATCTTCAAATGGCAGTGTTATGGAGGGTTTATTTTGAAGAATCTTATAAAGCTTTTAATAACAATATTTTTAGTATTTAATATCACATTTGTAAATGCACAAAATGATTATAT
The DNA here is from genome assembly GCA_902775025.1 of uncultured bacterium. Taxonomy (GTDB): domain Bacteria; phylum Cyanobacteriota; class Vampirovibrionia; order Gastranaerophilales; family Gastranaerophilaceae; genus CAG-196. The sequence continues at coordinate 866 of CACYKP010000074.1, forward strand.
TCATATGAATAAATATTCGACAGAAGAATATGAATTTAATCCATACACTCTTGTTTACGAAGTAAAACCTACAACAGATAAAGCAATAAAGAAGAAATACAAGAAGATAAATAAGTTGTACAAAAAGCAAAAGTATAATGAAATTCAAAATATTGAACCTAATTTTTTACCTGCATTATATAGTATTTATATTAACAATGAAAATAAAAAGAACTATAACTCAGCAATAATTGAATTAAAGAGAATTAGAAATCTTTATCCGAACTTCAATCCGAAAGCAATAAACGCAAAATTAGTAAACGATTTATATTCATCAAAACAGTATAACGAGGCTATAACAGAGATAAAGAAATTAGGAATTAATTATCCGTATTATAACTATTATTTATCAGATTGTTATTTTAATCTTGGTATGTATAAAGAGGCTATGATCTATTCAAAACAAGTTAAATCGAATGATGAAATGTATGTTAAAGCACAAGAAATTTTATTTAGATGTTTATATAGACAAAAAAATATAAAAGAAGCATACATAGTTGCAAAACGATTAATCGACATCGATTCATATAATCCAAAGCATTATTTAAGAGCAGTTTCTTGTACAACAAATAATGATGAAAAATTAAAGTATTTGTACAAGGCAAGAAATTTAACAAATGATAGTGCTGCTGAGCTTGAAATTAATACTACCATTATTGTGTTAGAACACCAAAAAATTCAGAATGCAGTTAAAAGTTCTAAGAAATTTATTGAAACTCCAAATTGGGTTGAAATAATATCACCGGTTGCTTCATATGGTAATGATATGTATTGGATTGAAAGACAAGACAAATTTTTTAAATCAACTAATGATTGTATAAAAAATTATACTGGAAGTGAATTATCTGCTTGCTTTACATCAGTAATATCTAAACAAAATACACTTAACCAACAATTAATGCAGCAAGAACAAATGCATCAGGAAAATATGTATAGGCAAGCTGTTTTGGATCAAAACGAAAGAATGATTAATATTCAGCGAATACAAAGTATAAATCAAATGCAGATGAATAATAATTTACAGAATATAAATAATAATCTACAACAGCAGAATTTTAATTTGCAAAATATAAATAATAACTTATTTTATTCAAGATTTTAAAATTAATAGGAATAAATTATCAATTTTAAAGTGTTTTGATAAGTTTGATATTCAAACCATGTTTAAAATATGTTTAATACCTATTTATCAGCCGTTCACAAGTTGTATTAATTGTTCATACAATTCCTGAAATTCTTTATTTCTGCGCCAGATAGTTTCTGCAATTTTGTATTCCAAATTATAGGCATTTTTGTTATGTGTTAGATTTCTTGTAAGATAACAATAAATCTTTGTAAACTCTGCTTTGTCCTTTTGGTTCAAAGTTTTATCAGCTTTTGATTTAAGTAACTTTTTAGATATAAAAACCTGCCGGTTATAAATATACATATACGTTTCTTTATCAAAAAACTTTCTGTGTCTTGCAATTTGCGGGCTTTGTTTGTAATAAATATCTAATTCCCGTTTTTGTTCCGTATAAATCGCAGCACGGAATATTGTATAAATTTTTTCCGTAGTCCGATTTTCAAGTCCTGATATCTGAGCAGCCTTATAAGAAGGAATATCTGAACAAAATGCCCTGATTAAAATATCAATTATTCTTGCATCATAATACTGAAAAATCCGATGTTCCTGATTTATCCTGACTTTTTTAACATATAAATATTGCCCGTTTTCTTCAATAATTTTGTTTTCAGCAATTAATTCATCAAGAATATTTTTCAGATTTTTAGGTTCAAGCTCTGATATGGTTACAATCTCATCAAGCGTAAACTTGTTTAGTCGTTTGCAAAGTTGTAATATTTTGTCTCTCATTAAGTAAACTCCTTAAAATTTCTTCATTTAGTTCCGGAAGACCATTTGTTTTTGCCAATTTTTCAACCTTATTTATCAGCTTAACTATCTGGCGGAATTGATTTGTGCGTGTTGATAAATATTCAAGTCCGTCATGAGTAATAGGTATTTCGCTTAATTCTTCCAAAATCGTTTTAACATCCTGTGTATCATAGTTTTCAAACTTAAATTTTTTGTAGATTCTATCCATCAGGTGCGGATATCTTGATAATTTTTTATCAATATTTGCCATTCCGACAAGTACCATAGGACACCCTGATTTGTCGTGCAAATCTCTTAAAATCTCAATTACACTATTATTTATTAAATAATCAACTTCATCAATTATTATTGTTTTCGGCTCTTGTAAAAGTTTACTTTCAATTATTCCGAATGTTTCCTGTGAATGCCAAAATGATTCTGCACCAAGTTCTTCCGCAATTTCTGATAACAGCCATCTTAATGACATTCCTTTATTTGCTCGAACATACACACAGTCATTTTTGAATGTCCACCACTTAATTGTTTCGGATTTCCCTAAACCATAATCGCCATAGACAAGTGCAATTTTTGGAATATTGGGCGGAAGAGATTTTAATTCTTCCATAAATACAACAAATTCTTTGACATTTTTTGTTTTTACAAATTTTTTGTTCATACTTTACTCCTTGTATATATTTATATATTCGTCACTTCTAATGTAATCAGCGAGCCACTTTCGTTGTTCAGGATATGTGCAACCGTGCTGCATTAACCATTCGTATTTTTCATAATTTGATGAAAATATCGGAATATTCATCTGCGTTTCACGCTCGGTCGGCTTGTGTTCACGGGGCATTTTCTTTTGTTCATACTTTTCAATTTCTACAATTTTTTCTTCAGGCACTATTTCCAAAACTTCAGTTTTTTCAGCAGGAAAATATTTTAGAAATTCTTTTTTCGCTTTATTAAACTGCCGTTTTTGTTTTTGGATCTGTTGCTTAAATTCTTCCATATCCTTAACAGTTCCAAGATGATTTGCCATAGGATGTATTTTTTCAACTTGCCTTGTTGTACATAAAAATTCGCCTTTAATGGAGTAAACATATATTTTAGATAAATCAAAAAGCGAATACCTAATAAAAACTTTTTCTCTTAAATCAATTAGGAAATCACTACGGAAATGTAAACCTAAAAATGTTATTTCCCCGCGATTGATTGTCCTAACTTCTGTTTTCATCATCAGGTCATTCAGGATATTTTTATCAATATTTTGTTTTTGAACGGTATTCAAACATTCTTTGATTGTCATTTGACCGTTATTTGGACATGGTTTTGAATTATGATAATCAATCCAACGGTTAATATATTTAATAACTTCCTGAACAGTCGGAATATAATTTTCCGTCATTTTGCGGTGTAAATCTCTGTGTAACTTTTCACCACGTTTCATCCAAGCAGGTTTATTTTCAATACTTGAACCGCAATAAGATATCATCATTTTTTCAAATTCTTCCTGAAACTCTTTGAAAAACCGCTCAATAACCTTTGCTCTTGCATTATACGGTTTTGCAAAAACTGATTTTATTCCTAAACTTGCATAAACTCCGTTAAAGCCGGATTCGTCAAAATCAACGTGCTGAAAATATTTTGCCTTAAATGCTTTTCCGTTATCCTGATAAACAACTTTCGGTATTACTCCGAGATTTAATATAGCATTACGT
>CACYKP010000075.1 GCA_902775025.1 uncultured bacterium
AGATGAAATAATCGGCTCACAAAGTTTTGATACAGATTTTTGTTTTGAAGGTGATGCAATAGAGTTTGCAAAAAAACAAGGATTAAATGTAATTAAAACTAATCCAGACTTTGGAACAGTAAGAGTTAATCTAAACGAAAAAGAAATTGATATTGCATCAACAAGAACTGAAGTTTACCCCCGAAAAGGACACTTACCTGAAGTATACAATATTGGTTGTCCGCTAGTAGATGATTTAAAAAGACGGGATTTCACGGTTAATGCGATGGCTAAAAGAACCACTGACAGGGAGTTAATTGATTATTTTGACGGACTAAATGATATCAAGAACAAAACTTTACGAATTTTACACAGAGAAAGTTTTATTGATGATCCGACAAGGATAATAAGAGGATTAAAATTTTCTGTAAGATTTGGGTTTGAACTTTGCGAAGAAACAAAAAGACTGCAAGATGAATACTTAAACAATATCAATTACGATATGAGTTATCATAGAATAAGAAAAGAATTAATTGAAACCTTTAACCTAAACAGAGCAGAAGCATTTGATAAATTTAAAGAACAAAAAGTATACCGTTTGCTTGGTAAAAATACAAAGGTACCGGAATTAAAAGGAATTGATATAAAAAATGCAATTGGGAACATAGAAAGCAAACATATTTGGCTTATCTACATCTTTCCATTTTTAACAGATGATAACTTATACAATATTCATCCTACAAGAGCTGAAAAAAGAATTTTTGAATGGGTAAATAAGCTTAGATACCAAGAAGCATCAAATAATACTCCTATCGAAAGTATAATAATAAAGAGGATATTAGATAATGCTTAACTTGTTTAATTATAAATTTTCATTAAATCCGTTCATTCGCAATCTTGCTTCAAATTTGTGCGATTATTCCGGTGTAAATATTGTTAAAAGAGACGTACCTGTTATTATCTCTATAACATCTTTTGAAGAACATTTTAAAGATTTGGAATTATCTTTATATTCACTTCTTACTCAATCCGTGCAACCTGACAGAATAATACTATGGTTATCTAATGAGTATGAGCTATCAGAACTTCCATACTATATTACAAGATACATAAAAAACGGATTAGAAATTAGGTTTGTAGAAGATATCGGCGAATATAACAAAATTATCTATGCTCTTAAGGAATATAGCAACTCAATTGTTGTTACAGCCGAAGACGATATTATATACCCGAAAGATTGGCTCAAAAAGCTATATCATTCATATATTACAAACCCGCAAGACATACATTTGCATAGAGCAATGGGAGTAAAATTATATAACAATAATCTTACTTCAATAAAAAATTGGACAACTTATGTCAAAGAAGAAATGTCGGAATATTCTAACTTTATTGTGTCAGAAGGAGGAGTTTTATATCCTCCGAACTGCTTTAGCAAGGAAGTATTTAGAGAAGATATTTATCGAAAAAATGCACCTGTGAACCCTGATATATGGCTTTGGTTTATGGCTCTTGTTTCTAAAAGAAAAATAAGGGTTGTCAAAAACCATATAAAAAATTTAACCTGTATAAATTTTTTAAATAAAATTTTGGAAATTAATTCAGATAAATATATCCAAAGAAGTGATGAACAAATACAAAATCTTATGGAATTTTATAAACAGAATATAATGCAAAAATTAAAGTGGTAATCTCTTATTAAGAGGTTAAAATATACTTGCGCTAAATATACTGTTTCCGTATGATATTAAAATTTTAGTTATACCATATAATAGAATTTGAAGAGAGGTCTTTGATGGTTATTAGAATTTTAATGCTATTATTGGCACTAATTATTTTGGTTAATTTGTGTATTATAACGGCAGGTGCAATTATAGGAGAAAATTTATACCAAAAATACGGAAAACAAATATTGTATATTTTTGGCGGTTTTGTATTTGCAGTAACAGCCCTATATGTAGCATTAGCCTTGATAGGACTTGAATAAACAGACATAAAAAGTCAGGAGAAGGTTGGCTCCTCCCCCCGGCCATCTCCTCAATTAGCGGGAGAGGACTATGAAAGGAATGAGATGGATAAAAAAGTTTTAGGTATTCCGCTTATCATTTTCGGATTGCTTGTATGTTTTATTGTTATGTGCAATCCTTTTGTAATGGTAGGTCCGGGAGAAAGAGGTATTAAAATAACATTAGGTAAAGTTTCACCTACACCATACACAGAAGGTTTACATACCATATTCCCGTTTATACAAAAATTCAAAACAATGGATGTTAAGACTCAAAGAAATACATTAACCACCTCCGTTTATACAAAAGATATCCAACAAGCAAGAATTACTTATGTCATCAACTATAATATTATGCCCGACAAAGTTAATAAATTGTTTCAAGAAGTAGGTTTGGACTTTGAATCAAAAATCCTTTCTCCTGTTGTAGAAGGTACAATTAAAGATATAATCGGTAAATGGAATGCCCAAGACTTAATAGCAAACAGAGAAAAAGCTACTAATGAAATCTTATTAAAACTTCAAACTCAATTAAAAGATAATTATATAAACGTAACTGATTTTCAAATGACAGAGATTAACTATTCTGATGTATTTGAAAGAGCAATCGAAAGCAAAGTTACTGCAGAGCAAGAAGCACTTAAAGCTAAAAATAAAACAGTACAAGTACAGGAAGAAGCAAGACAAAAAGTTATTGCAGCTGAAGCAGAAGCTCGTTCAATGGCAATAAGAGCTCAAGCTTTGAGCCAGAATAAATCGCTTGTTCAATACGAAGCCGTTCAAAAATGGGATGGTAAAATGCCTCAATATATGCTGGGGAATTCAGTACCTTTTATAAACGTTACGGCAACTAAATAGTTTACTTATATAAATAAAAATGAGGGAAATAAAAATTGTGCATTTTATTACCCTCTTTTTTATTAATATACTAGACACCAAGTGAAAATTATTATAAAATCAATATATAAGTAAGAGAGGAAGATTAATGGCAAAAAACAGTGATACAATCCCTATAGAGGTAATAATTCTAACGGCAGATCACGATATAAAAGGTACTGTCCATGTATCTAAATATACTGATACAAACAGAGAACTTACAGACCTTTTGAATGATAAAGAGCGTAGATTTTTAGCGGTTACAAACGTTGAGATATATCCTAAAAATTCTAATCAACCGCCAAAGAGATATGATTTTCTTGAAATTCATATGGACTATGTTTTAATGGTTCATCCTACTTCACAGGCATTGTTTAGAGAAAATTCCAAATCGCAGGAAGATATTCTGAGATTCAGAGAACTTAGAGCAAAACTTAGTCAAACAAAACCGTTTTAGGGGTAAATGAGAAAATAGTCCCTTCGCCCTGCGAGAGAGGGTTAGAGCGAGTGGGTAATTAAAAACCCTCAAAAAAGGAGAATAAATTATGGCAAAATTAATAAGACCAAGCTGGGCAATAAGATGCACACAATCAGGATGCAAAACTTTATTTGAAGTAGCAAAACTTGAAGACGGAAAACAACAAGAGGTTGTATGTCCAAATTGTGGTGAGCACTATGTTTATCCGATATTGGAAGAAGATAATCAACAAGGTTAATAATTATTATTATGCAAAACAAAAAACGGTCGATTTTTCATAATCGACCGTTTTTTGTTTCTATCACAGAATTGTATGATATAGATTCTTCGGGTTAAATGGCTATCCCCTCAGAATGACGTGTTTGTTTAACTTTAACTGTGCACGTCATCCTGAGCACGGGCGAAGGATCTATTATTATGATATAGATTCTTCGGCTTACGCCTCAAAGCGACAGCACGATTAAAGCCAAATAGACACGTCATTCTGAGGGAAATAGCCATTTTGCCCGAAGAATCTCTTTTTTGCCTGTACAAACTTTTTCCGCAAACTCTTTTTGTAAATTTTTGTAACGATTTTTAAAAATTTGCACTTATTTATTAAAGTTTTCAAAAAAAATGCCGATAAATATAAAAAAGGGAAAAGAAAAAGGAGTTCATCAATGAGCGACAATAGCATTACTAAAATTTATCAGTTTTTATCTAAACAATTTGATTGGAAAACAGAGGCTGATAAAAACAAAGATGGAACGTTGACAAGAGCGGAAACATACACGTTTTTGTTTAATAATGCTGACAAATGGAACGGTGAGGGAGAAAATACTAAAGATTTAATCTATAAATTTTGGTCTACCATTGATACTGAAGTAACAGGGAAAATAAAAGAGGGCTCGAAAATCAATAATAAAAACGCACTCAGTGATTCTGAGATGGCGAACTTTGAAAGAAATGTAAA
>CACYKP010000076.1 GCA_902775025.1 uncultured bacterium
GATCTTAGAGGAACAAGAGTAGAAGAAGCTTTAGACGAATTGGAAGCATATTTGGATAAAGTCAGTCTTGCAAATCTTTCACCTGTATATATAATTCACGGACATGGAACAGGTGCACTAAAATCGGCAGTAAGAGATTTTATTAATACTTCACCCTATGTTGCAAAATATCGTCCGGGGGAAGATGCTGAAGGCGGCGACGGAGTAAGCGTTGTTGATATTAAATAAAAAGAGTTCAATTTTGAACTCTTTTTATTTAATATATGCTAAATTTATTTTATTCTTCCGGAATTTCAATCTCTACATCATCTACATCATCTTGGTCTTCTTTTTTTATTGTGTCTATTACATTTTTAGCCATCTCTTTTGCTATAACTTTTCTTGTTGATTCCGGACAATTTTGTAGTAAGCTGATTGCAGTACGAAGCGTACCATCCAAATCATACCACCTTCCGTGTTTTGAATCATCTAAAACATCCTCAGTTGCGGAAACTATATCCTCTACAGATTCATATTCTGTACTTGAAAGATGATGCTCTGTTATAATTTTGATTAGATTAAGAGCAACCTTAATCTGTGTTTCATCATCAGATTCTTCCAATGTTTTCATAGCGGAAGACAACACAGGATCCTTGTCATACCACCGTCTTGCATTTGTTGAAAACTCTTCCTTCATAAAAACCTCCTGATAACATCTATAACAAAATAAATTATACAATAATTTTGCAGATTTGTAAAATTATAGATTGCACAGCAGTTGTAGTTTTCGCATACTTATAGGTAAAACTTTATATTTTTGTTCTATTTTTTCACCAATAATTTTTTCAATCATATCTTCTTTGCTAAATCTTTTTGTATTCATAATAGATTGGTCTTCCTGCAATTTTCTGAATATTCCAGACATGGCAAAGTCTAAATCATCTTTTGTTGTTGTTGGTTTTTTGAGTAAAATATTGTCAATATAACATTTGTCATGAACGGTTGTTTTATGGCCGTTTAAGTCAAGCTCTGTTCCTATGTATTCTGTACATAAAAATTTGTTTATAACTGATATAGTATTTCCCGCTTTATCAGTAATTGTGTAACTTATCATATCATTATTTTGATTAATTTTATGTACATTTATAATCTGATTTCGGTCTTGATATTCAACGATTCTGTCTAAAATATCATATCTGTATTTTTGTTCTTCAATAATTTCGTTGTTATATTTTAATATACGACTGTTTACACGCATTAAATCATCATATCCGTATTCAACGTCATATACATTATCTTTTATGGTTTTTCTGATTGAAGTGATTTTATCTTTGTTATTATAACAATATTTTATATTTGAAATAATGTCTCCATAGCAGCTATATGTCATTTCTCTATATAATAATCCGCTTCTGTATTCTTCTTGAGAATACAATACGCTGTTTCTGTAATGCTCTATAGTTGATATAGCAGAACCTTTGTAAAATATTTTTTTCAAAAGGTCGCCATTATCTGAATAATATTCTGCATGAGTAGGGTTACCGTCTTTATCTTTAACGACTTTTACTCCAAAATCTGTTCTTAATACCTCGGGTTCATTGTTTTCAGGTATAATAACATTTTTTTTATACTTTTGTAATTCTTTAGGTATAGAAATACCCAAATAACTTTCAGTCATTTACAGAAAGGCTCCATCTTAACTTAATATTACTTATATATATATTAAGTATTTAAAAAATGTTGAATTTTATAAAAATAAAAAATTGTTACAAAACTACACATTTAGTTTATAACCACCACCGTATATAGTTTCTATGTACTGTTTACCATCAGAGATTTTTTCAATTTTTGAGCGTAAATGTCTTATGTGAACACGAATTGTTTCAACATTATCATCCGGATCGTATCCCCATACGTCTTTTAGAAGTTTTGCTCCGGATACCATGTTCCCATGGTTTTGGAATAGGATGTTAAATATATCATATTCAATCGGTGTTAGTTTTTGAATTTTATCGTTTATTTGTACGCTATAGCTTTCAGGAATAAGAGTTATTTCTTTATAAGTTAAAAGTTCTCTTACTGCGGATGATTTTGGAATTTGACTTGTTCTTTTTAATAAAGCACGAACTCTCACTATTAGCTCATCTATCTCAAACGGCTTTGTTAAATAATCATCAACTCCAATATTAAAGCCGTTTACTTTGTCATTAAGTTGAGAGAGTGCTGTTAGCATAAGAATCGGAGTTTCGGATATCCCGTCAGCTTGTCTGATTCTTTGAGCAACGGTAAATCCGTCAACTTCCGGCATCATAACGTCAAGGATAATAAGAGCAGGCTCTTCTTGTTTTGCTTTTGCAAATCCTTCTACTCCGTTGAATGCTTGTGTTACTTGGTACCCTTGAAGCTCAAGGTTTATTTTTATTAGCTCATTTATAGCAGTATCATCATCTATTACCAAAATTTTAGTCATTTATTTTAATCTCCTCAAGCAATTCCTGTGGTATCTCTTTTGTAGTATTAATTCCTAAGTTTTTAAGTTCTTCTACTTGTGAAAACAGACTTGGTCTGTTTTTATTCGTCCTTTGAAAGCGATTAATCGTAGTTGTAAATTGTTTTGATAATACATCAAAATCATTTTGTATAAGTATTAATTCATTACATAACTGTACAAATGTTTCATAAAGGTTAGTACCTGCATTTATTATCTGTTTAATGTTATCATTCTGTTTTTGCTGCGCAAATAATTGATTAACCAGTCTTATTGCGACCAAAAGTGAAGCAGTCCCTGTTATTATAATATTTGATTTATATGCGGTATTAATAATATCTGCATCTTCATATAATAGACTTACAGAAGAATCAATCGGCATGTACATTAAAATAAAGTCCGGCTGGCTTGTTTCTTTTGCATTATTGTAATTCTTAGCTGCTAAATCATTTATGCGTTTTTTTACTTCCGATTTAAATTCCTTTAGCTTTGAATTGTCTTTTATGTACTCCAAATAGCTTGATAATGTAACTTTTGAATCGATTATCAAATGTCTGTTATTCGGAAGATTAATAATAATATCTGGCCTTATTTTATGGATTTCTTCGTCTTTTGTATGCTCTGATGTTGTTGAATACTGTTTTAAATAGTGAATACCTTCTTGAAGTCCTGAATTTTGTAATATTGTATCAAGAATTTCTTCTCCATAAGCGCCTTTAATATTTTGGTTTTTTGTTAATGCTTCAACAAGATTTTTAGCTTCTTGCTCGATTGATTTGTTATTTTTTTCAAGGACTGCGAGTTGTTCTATGATTTTAACAGTATTTTCTGTTTCTAAGATGCTATATTTATCAACTTTATCTCTAAAATTTGTTAGCTCTTTTGTTAGAGGAAGAATTTTTTCCTCTAAAGCTTCCCTGTTTTGTTTTCTCAAATCTTCCTGTTCGGACTTAATCGTATCATTTGCAATTTTGGCAAAATCTCGGCTTATAGCTGATTTTAGTTTAGTTGATAATATTAGCGAAATTAACCCCGATAACCCTGCCCCAAGTATAAAACAAGCTATGTAAATTATATATTTTTCCATATTACTTTCTGTTTATTTTTGATAATAATTTTAATATTTCTAAATAAAGCCAAACAAGTGTAACCATAAGACCGAATGCCCCATACCATTCGTAGTCTTTAGGTAGCATCATTTGTTCTCCACGTTCAATAAAATCAAAATCAAGAATTAAATTTAGTGCTGCAACTGCAATAATAACTATACTTACTAAAATTCCGGCAGGTGAAGCTGAATTTATAAGTGGAACATGCAAATTAAATAGCCATCTGCCAAGTATATCAACAAGATAAATTCCTGCAATTGAAAG
>CACYKP010000077.1 GCA_902775025.1 uncultured bacterium
ACTGATTCAATAATAGGATTCTTGTCCATATCTTCAAGTTCTTTTTTTAATATAGCTTTTTCTAAAATTAACGTATTATAAAGTTGATTACACACATCACTAGATTCTTGGTGTAAATGTAATTTCTTAATTTGCAATTCTTTTTGCTGAATTCTTTTCTTGATTTGCTGCTTGTTATTCACTAAAGATTGACCTTTCTTTTATAGAATAACGTATTTGAATAATAAATCAATCAATCTTTTAGTGTATTATTTCAACTTGTCTTAACATTTTGTAACAAAAAAGGCAATTTTAATCAATAAAAAAACTTTAATATATCATAAGTAAAAAACACGAGAACGAGGACACAGTACGAATTTTTATACTGCGATAGAATTCGTATTGTAAATTTTTGTAACAATTTAGACGAAATTACTAAAGTTTTTCAAAAAATTGCCGATAACTATAGTAAGTAAGTTTAGGTTAGTTATGAAAAAATTAGAAAGGAGATACTAACTATGGCACAAACTGATGTAGCTGCAGTACGCACTATGATTACTACATATGGTGTACAAGAAACAATGAACAAATTATCAAAAGAAGGTCTTTCCAAAGAGCAAATTAATGGTTTAATTACTGCTGTATTTGAAGGAAAAAATTCACCTGCTATTGATGTTGTTGAATTTACAATGGATGTAAATGGCAAAAAAGTGGGTATGAAAGCTCCTGTCGGTTTCGACACTGTATTACCAATGAATGATCAAGCTGATGCTTTTGCCTCAAAAGGTTATTACTCTATAAAAACAGAGGGGGATAAACTTTATGGTGTGTTTGCAACAGGCGAAGTAGATAAAGAAAATCCGTTGGCTGATGTTAAGAAAGAGCATACAAAAGCTTTAAGATCAGAAGCTGAAAAATTCTTAGAAGAAAGCCAAGCTTGGCGTGATGCTCAAGCAGAGGCCGCAAAAAATTTAGGAATAGTGGCTGTTGTTGGCATCGGAATTTCGGCATTTGCTGCTATTGCGACTGAATATTTAGCCGCTAAAGGTGTTTCAACTGCAGTTCGTGCTGTAGCTATAGATATTGCTTCTAAAGAAGCACCCAAAATGGCACTCAATGGATACCTAAATAAAGCTGCTGTGGCATCTTTGTTGGTTACTGCATTTACATCTTGTAACAAAATTGATATGGGTCAAGATGAAACTCAAATAACTAAACAAAAAGATTATACCGATCAACTTAATCAACTTCATCAAGACATTCAAGCAGTTTTAAAAGAAATCAAGGGACAAAGAGCTGATATTGCTGAGTTAAGAAATGATGTAAATAGTGGTTTTGAGCAATTATCAGATAATGATAAACAAATTATCAATGATTTGGATAACATTTACGCTAGAATGGAAGAAATTGGTGTAAATATTGATTCTCATGCAAATGATGTAAAAACTTTATTACGCCAAGTTAATGCTTGGCTTGAAACCATTCAAGCAAATCAAGATACACAAATTGAATTACAATTAGCTCATGGTAATAATTTTGTACAATTTGTTAATGATTTATTTGAAATATTGAATGACATGTCATTAAACGACAAAGAAAAATATCAAAAAATTCTTGAAAAAATGCAAGATATTGAAAATGTAAATATCAATACAAATGAAAAAATTACAGAAATCAGTGAAAAAATTGATAAATTAAAAGGTAAATTTGATACATTTGATGACAGTGCAATTTTAGAAGCTATTGATAAATTAGTTCAGCAAGGTGCGCAAGCTAATGCTATGTTAGAATTAATATATGATGCTATGGGTGCAATTGGTGATGACTCTAAGAAATACTTTGGAGACCTTATTAATGCAGTAGTTAAAAACGGAAGCAAAATTGATGACTTGAAAGCTTTACTAAATGCTATTAATAATAGTGTTAAAAATGGTACTGAAGTTCAAAAACAAAATGCTAAAGCTATATTAGAAAAACTTGATGAACTCGGATTCAATGTTGTCGATGGTATGGATAAGATTACTCAAGCTGTTCAAGCCGGTAATGTTAAACTTGATACAATTATTACAATCCTTAATGATATTAAAGGTCTTGTATCTAAATATGGTGAAAACGGTAACAAGCTTGGTAATGCTATTCTCGCTGCAATCGGTAAGATTAACTTCACAGCTACAGTCGATTTGAGCGGTATTGAAAAATTACTTAAGGAATTAGGTACTAAGCAAGATGCTACAACAGGTGAAGTAACTAAGTTAACAAATCTATTCAACAAATTTAGCGGTACTACGGCAGTTGCAATGGATGCAAATCAAGAAGCTCGCAACCAGAAAGTTCTCGCTGCTATTGAAAAATTAGGCGGAGATGTAACAACTGATTTAACCGCAATATTAAATGCAATTAATTCAATACCTCAAGCAGAACAAAAAGATTATTCAGCTGCATTAAATGCAATTTTGGATAAGATTAAAGAAGGCAATGCCAATAACAATGCTAACTTCAAAGCAGTTCTTGATGCAATCGAAAAACACGGTGCTAAGGTTACAGTTGGTATGAATGCTATCTTAGATGCAATTAAGAACCAACCGGATTACTCAACTAAACTTGATGCAATCTTGAAGAGATTAGATGCACTTGGTGCTAAAGCACAAGAAATTCTTGAAGCAATTAAAGATCACGACGTTAAGATTACAGTTGATGTAACAGGTAAAGTAAAATGTGAATGTAATTGTAACTGTGGTGATGGCGGTAAGCACGAAGGCATTATAGGTAACTTAAATGACTTACTTGGTTAAGATTTAGCCGAAGTATAATAAAAGCAAAAGGACTGAGGATAAAACCTCAGTCTTTTTGTTTTGTCAATGATTTAAATCCTTCCCTTGACGGGGAAGGCTTGGAAAGGGGGGAAAATAGGGTAAGTAAAATTCTCGTTTTTCGTATAAGTCTATATTCAACCGTCATTCAGAGGACATTGTTTACAAATGATACTTGTATCTTTACGAAGTCCGATGAATCTCTATAACTTTTGTAAATAAAATAGTTATGGCGATTCTTCGCCACTCAAATTGATATCGTGGCTCAGAATGACGGTTTTATGTACATCTTTACCAAAAAACGTAAATTTTATTTACCCCTAAATGGCAGATTGGCATAATAGATTGTAAAAAGAGTAAAATATATTTACCTCTAAATAATGGTTGGGTATGATTGGTTGTAAAAAATAAAACTTACCTTCTCACCTCTGACTTCGGATCAAGAATATCTCTAATAGTATCGCCCAAAAGATTAAATGATAATACTGCTATAAATATCAACCCACCGGGGGTTAAAAGCCAAGGTCTGTACAAGATATTAGTAAATTCCTGTGCTTCTTTAAGCATATTCCCCCAGCTTGCATCAGGCTGCTGAATGCCCAGTCCTAAGAAACTTAATCCTGATTCGGCAAGAATATATGAAGGCACACTCAAAGTCATTGCAATAATTACATAACTTGTGGTTTGAGGAAGGATGTGTCTCAAAATTATTCTCATCTTAGAAGCACCCATAATCTTTTCTGCCTGAACAAAATCTTCTTGTTTTATCGATAAAACCATACCTCTAACAACTCTTGCAAATCCGGCCCAACCAATTAAAGCCAAAATTACAACTATTAGAGCAAACCTTTGAACACTTGTCATCCCGCTGGGGAGTATTGCGGCAAGTATAATCAAAAGGTAAAAACTTGGAATCGCCATAACAGCTTCCGCAAATCTCATCATTAATACATCGACTATTCCGCCTAAGTATCCTGAGATTCCTCCGTATAAAAGTCCGATAGGAAATACTATTAAAAGTGCTAAGAATCCTACCGTCATTGATATTCTACCGCCAAACAATAATCGCGAAAAAACATCTCTTCCGTTAATATCTGTCCCTAATAAGTGAATTTCTCCGCCTTTATCTACTCCGAACAAATGCCTGTGTGTTGGAATTATTCCCAAAAATTTGTATTTTTCTGCCTTTGGTAATATTTTTATAAAATACTTTTTTGACCTATCCTGTTTGAATACTGTTTGCATCAAATTCGGATCGTATTCTCTAATGTAGTTGTATGTATAAGGCAGAGAAAGTTTTCCTTTTTCATTAATTGTATAAATTGTTGATGGCGGTGCATAAGCTAAATCTCTGTTTGAATACATACTTGAATAAGGTGCGATAAAATCAGCAAATAATATAACAGTATAAAGCGCAATCAGTATAATTAACGCAATACGAGAAAATTTATCGTTCCATATTTTTTTCAATATTTCCATAGTTAGCAGCCAGTCCCTTCTTTATTTACCCCTCTTGTTCTTGGGTCTGTCAGCATAAGAAGAATATCTGCAATTAAATTACCTAGTACAAGCATTATTGTTCCCATCATTAAAGATGCCATTACTAAATTTATATCGGATTTCATAACTGCTTCCAGAATAAGTCTTCCTAATCCCGGATATTGGAACACATATTCTGTAAGAGCCGCACCGCTTAAAAGCCCTGCAAATTCGAATCCTAAAAGCGTTATCATAGGATTAACCGCATTTCTTAGTGCGTGTTTAAATATTACTTTAAATTCACTTAATCCTTTTGCTCTTGCAAATTTTACATAATCACTGTCCAAAACTTCAAGCATATTTGCTCTCATTTGTCTTTGCAGACCTGATAATGATATGGAGAATAATACAATTACTGGCAATACAAGGTGTTTTATTAAATCAATGAATTTCCCCCAAACTGTCATATCATTGTAGTTGTAGCTAGTAAGCCCTCCGACTGGAAACCACCCTGTTTTAACTGCAAACATAAGCATTAATATTGCAAAGAAAAAAGACGGTATTGCCATTCCGACACTTGATAGAACTGTTAATAACCTATCAAATGCCGTTTCTTTTTTGATTGCTGATAATATTCCAAGTGGTATTCCTACTGACCAAGTTAGAAATATTACTATAAATGTTAAAAGTAATGTATTTGGAATCCTTTCTTTTAGTTTAACAGAAACCTTTTCTCCTGAAGAAGTATATCCCAAATCACCTTTAATAAAAGATTTGCCCCAAGATAGATATTGTATAATTATAGGTTTATCAAGGTTTAAACGCTTAATTTCTTTTTGTAAAGTCTCTTCTGATATAGATGGGTTTAGTCGAAGTTCCGCTAGTGGATCAATTGGAGCAAGTCTTATTATAAAAAAGCTTATCATTGATACAACTACCAGCAGCGGTATTACTTGTAATATTCTTTTTGTTATTAGTTTGAAAAATTCCATTTTATTCCTTGTCAATATAAACTTCGTCTAAATTATAAAGTACTCCGCTTAGCTTAGACGGAAATACATTTTTTATTTTTTTTCTTATTGCAATGATTCTTGATGGTGAATACAAGTATATCATCGGATTTTGTTCTGATACGATTTCTTGATATCTGTCATATAATGGCTTTCTTTCATCGTATGTCAACTTCAAAGAAGCTTTATTAAATATATCATCTAACTCTTTTTCCCAATCATATTTATTACTTTCGTTTGGATTTGGGTTAAACATGTGCAAAGTTCCTTTTGTTGTCCAAACATTTTTACCGTCGTGCGGCTCCAGCGGAGAACCTGTTAAACCCATAATTGCCATGTCCCAATCATAGGCTTAAAATTAACCTTAATGCCAATGTCTTCCAAATCCTGTTTTATCATAACTCCGATTGCTTCACGCTCTAAATTTCCTGCGTTTGTATATAAATCGAATTCAACAAAATTACCTTGCTTATCATATAATTTGTTGTGTTTGTATTCAAATCCTGCATTTCTAAGAAGTTCTAAAGCTTTTTCTTTATTTTTAGCATGCCCTTTTATATTTTTATTTAAATAAATAGAATTTAAACTTTCTGCTGTGAATAGTGGTTCTGCGACTCCAAATGCAATGTTTTGTACCATTGATTTTCTATCGATTGCATAGTCGATAGCTTTTCTAAAGTCTTTGTTGTCAAACCATTTTTGTTTAACTATATTAACATAATATTTCCCATTGTTATCTTTGCCTTTATTAAGGTTCATAACGATAAACATTGTTCCTGTGTCAGCGCCTAGGTTGTATATTGTGTAATCGGATTTTGGTTCTTTTTGCTTATATCTTGCAACATTTCCGCCTTTTAATCCAATCATATCAATTTCTTTAGCTTCAAATTTTAAAATATCATTATTAGAATCACCGACAATCAGATATACAAGTTTGTTAATATAAGGTAATTTTTCATTATTTGTATTAATTTTGTAGTAATTCGGATTTCTGATATACACAACTCTTTGAGCAGGCACATATTCTTTTAGTATAAACGCACCGTTTGAAACTATTGTAGAAGGGTTTGTGTCAGGATTTAAAAACGTATTAAATGTGTCGGCCCCTTTATCTGAATATGGTTTAAAATAGTGTTTGGGAAGAATAGGGTATGACAGTTGACGCAAAAATGGTGCAAATGGTTTTGGAGTAGAGAATTTTATCGTATTTGAATCTATTTTTGACAAAGTAGGCAGTTTCCCGTCAATCATCATTGCATCCATTGTAGAGGGATTGCCCAACCCTTTAAATACAATCTCATTATAAGTATATAAAACATCATCAATGGTTATCGGTTTTCCATCAGACCACTTTAACCCTCTTCTTAATGTTATGTAATAATCATTCCCATCAATTTTATATGATTTAGCAAGCAGAGGAATTACTTCACCCGTTCTTGGATTTGTACTTAGCAGTCCGTCATATAATAGTCCTGACAAAGTAGATGAAGTTGCATCTTTTGAGTTGCAAGGATTGAATGTTTTTGGCCCTTCACCTATAATTGAGATTACTATTTCACCACCAAACTTACCTATTGGTGCTTTTGACTGGATGTAATCCACCCCATTTAAAACTACGTTAATATTTTCGTCCGGATATTTTATATCATTAATATTGTGTGTATTATTAAATTTGTTGACATTCTGTGGAATGTCAGCTCTAATGCATGCTTTAAGGGCAATGCAAATGATGAAAATTACTAAAAATATCCCCAATAATCTCTTCATAAATATAACATTATCATATTTCTGAAGTGATAGCATCCCTCAAGAGGGTGTAAATTTAATTTTAATGTAAATTTTTGTAACAATTTTCGAAAAAATAGCTAAAAAAGCTAAAGTTTTTAGACAAAAGTGCCGATAACCATGTAAAAGGGACGAACAAAGGAACAACAAACCATGGGAATGGCGGCATCACAAGCAAGATTGTTGTCAATAACCGCAAGAATCCACGATGTAGAGTACCAAGCACAACAGATACAGAGTAGGAAG
>CACYKP010000078.1 GCA_902775025.1 uncultured bacterium
AAATACAAATGTCGGTAACAAAATGGTCAGAAGAAGAAATCTTCAACAAGTAATGAGAGAATCTTTCTTCTATGGTTCAAACAGATTCGGCAACAACTTTATCGCTTAATAACACGGTAGGCTAAAGTTTACCCTATATAATAAAAATGGAAAATGGAAAGTTGAAAATGGAAAATTATTTTAAAATTTACAAGTTTTAATTGGTTAATTTATTGCATTGCAATATTAACAATTTTCCATTTTACATTTTCAATTTTCAATTAATAAAAATTACTAATTTACTAACCAAACAATTACCAAAAACAAACACACTCTCTTATATAATCTTACATCTTACTTACAAAGTTTAGCCTTTTAGAAATCTCCTCTTAAAGGCTTTTTTTTATTGTTTTAAATTTTCAAAATTTTATCAGCCATCACTCCTTTCGAATATTTTATTAATTGTCTGTATGCAATTTCAGATTGTTTTTTGTATGCGGAATAGTTTTCATCAGTTTCAGAAGATATAGAATTAAGCATTGTTCTTGATATTACTGCATTTTTAAATATTTCTTCTAAATGTGCGGGAATTGTGATTATATCATCATCATTCTGCATGGAAAAAACAGGTTCTCCGTTACTGGTCTCTCCGACCGCAAGAGTCAGATAGTCAATAGTTGCTATAAATTTTTCGCTGGGAGTAGGATAAAGGATTAGCTTAGAACCTCTGATATAAAATCCCTCCGGTATACCTTGTTTTTCTTCCAGAGAAAGCGGATTGGAGACAAGCTTAAGTCTTTTTGAGTTTATTTTAATGCTATACGCACCTTTGTTATCTTTTAAAATTATTCCTTTTGGTAATGCGTAACTTTTTATTTTAGGTACTGTAAATAAAATATGAGTTTTTTCTCTGAAAGAAAAAGGGTAAGAGTAGAGTATTTCTGCAATTGCTTTATTCAAATCAATAACCAGCGATTTTTCAAATTCTTCTTTTTTTGCTGCATCGTTATCATACATCGACCATTCTTGAGATGCGGCGGTATTGTATAAATCTAAAAATGTTAGTGTCATATTTTTCTCCTTCCTGCCCTATTGCCCTATCACAGAAACATCATATCCTGCAAATTTTTTCATATAACTTTCAACAGATGTTCCGAAGGCGTCTTTTTCGATAATTTGTCCGTTTGATTTGAGATACTTAATCACACAGCCTGCGCCTTTGAGGTGTGCACCCGCAAGAAGCCCTGACTGTGTAATTTTGTATCCGTTGATTATTTTACCGATATATTTATCTGCACCGACGGCTTTTAAGTATCCCCATTGTTTTTTCTTATAGATTAATTGCGCATTTTCTTGGCCCTTTGGGTTGTTTAAGAAGTCTTGAATTGAATTAACCCCGTCTTTACCTGTGAATTTTCCTTTCCAATCGTTGTTGTAAATTCTATTCGGCTTGATATAGTATCCTGCATCAACAAGTGCCATTTCGCCCATTTGGTACTTACCTGCATATCCGTATTTGTTAAAAGCTTTGTAATTTCCCCCGGATTCTCTTGTTCCCAAATCCGTTAAAAAATCTTGTAATGTTTTCATTTATCCTCCACAAGTTCTCTAATTGAACCGTCTTTAAATTTTATAATTGTCTTTTTGTCTTTAAATTTTTTCCCGTTTTTTTCTAATATTTTGTAATCATTCGGGAATTTGTCTTTAAGCTCTTGAGCCTCTTTATCAGGCAGCAAAAACTCATGCCCTGTAATCAGGTACTTAATTTTGTACATAATTATTCCTTTCTATTTTCATAATAAATTGCTTTAGACATTTTTATAGTTGTTGGGAATTTAAAACTTACCATAACTAAAGGAGAAATGAACCTCACCCGAATTTCTACCCTTCGAGCAAGAGCTCTCAGGCTGAAATTCTACCCTCTCCAATTGGAGAGGGAACAGCCGTAGGAACGTAAGTGACGTACGGATGTAGGTGAGGTTTAACTGTTTTGGTGCAAATAATTGCACCCTACAAGCTTTGTACATTTTTGTTGTTGCGGTAAATTAAAATTTATCGCAACATGCAGGCTGGGCTAGTGTGCATTTTTCATTAAAACGGAAATTGAAAATGGAAAATGGTTAATATTGGTAACCGCCAATATATTAACAAATTAAAACTTGTTTAATTTAAAATAATTTTCCATTTTCCATTTTCCATTATTAAATTATGCTTCTACCGGTCTTACGCCTGCCCATTTAGCAACAGCATAAATAGTACCTGTGAATCCTTCACCAAAATCCAAGTCAATTGACTCATCTGATTTTTGGAATCTTGATAAGTCTTGAAGCTGGATAGCTGAAATACCTTTAGCAAGTTCAATTACGATATCACCTAACATAGAGTTAGGATATGCATTGCCAGCTTTTACCGTTAAAAGTGAAGAAGCGTTAGCTGTGTTATCGATTACGATAAACAAAGAGTTGTTTTTGTTAGAGAACGCATCTTTTATAGTAATACCGTTAGCTACAGTAACGGCTTTCTTTTCAATTGCAATATTTGCAACTGATTCTGTATGGTCTAAAGCCGGATATTGAACATCAATTATATCTCTTGTCATTTTATTTTCCTTTCGTTTTATTTGTAACTTACGCTAACGCAATCGGCGCAGACACTTTTACTGAACCTAAGAAGTCTGCACGAGGAGCACCAACACCATATAAACCATATCCCTTGTAACAAGTATTAAAGCTTTTTTCAGGAGTGTAGAAGGTTGTATTGAGGTTAGAAGATATACCGCCGGCTAGAGTTTTTCCCCTTACACCGAATAGCGGATAGAATACATTTGTTTCCGGAGAAGCAATGTTATTTGATACTAAAATTTCCCAGCCGCAAAGATGCCCGATATATCCTTTACGAACTTCGTCTGCACCTTTTTCTGTGTATTTAAGATCATCTAATTTACCTAAATAGAACTGGTATTCAGGAGGAATAACCGCAATCATATTACCGTCAATCCAGTTGGTATGACCTTTTCCGTCCCCACGTTGGAATTTCGCCTGCATATATGCAAAAATATCTTTTGCGATTTGAGGAGTTAATGCGATTGCATAGCGTAAGCAGAATCTACAGATGCTGCAAATTGCTTGATTGCATCCCCTGTGTATTCTTTAGCGACTTCAATTTGGTCTTTTGAATCAGCACTTGAGTTTTCAAGCATTTTTTCTTCCATTTCGGATAATTCGAAGTGAAAAGCTTTTCCTCTGTCCATTTTTACTTTGCAAGTTGAGATTGTTGCAGTTTCAGCAGTCGGTAAATCACCTCCGTCATAATCAAACAGAGTAACCATGCCGGGCATAGTGATATTAACTTCATCACCTTTTTGAACATTATCTTTTTGCTCAGAGTGAGCTAATTGATCGAACGCTTTAGAAAAAGCATCAACAATCATTTGTTTAGTAGTTGTCATTTTGTTTTTTCCTTTCTTTTTTTAATAAAAATCCCCTCGCCCTTGAGGGGAGAGGGAAGAATTTCAACCTAAGAGCTTTGCTCGAAGGTTAGAAATTCGGGTGAGGGATTAAATATTGATTTACCCCTAAATCAACCTCTCAAGCATTTCATCCAATTCTTTAGGCGACATTTGCTGAATACTCTTTTTAACCGGTACGGAGGTATTTTTGTCGTTTTTACCAAATTTCATCTCACCGATAGTTTTTTGAGTTTCAGCTTCAGCAAGCTTAGATTTTTCGTAAGCAAAAATACGAGCTGAAGCATACCCTTCAACAAGATTTACAAGCCTGTCTACATCAAGATCAGTTCCCAGAGCTTTATAAGCTTCGGAGTAGATTTGCTTAAACGAAGGATCAGCGAAGTATTCAGGATATTTTTTTGCTGATTCCTGTATTTGAGCTTTGTTTTCAATTATGGAGTGGAGTAGATTCAAGGCTTCATTATCTTTATTCATTGAAGCAACTTTTTCTCTTAACATACCAAGCTCCGAGGACTGATTCCCTTGAAGTTTTTCAAGCTGTTTGTAAGCTTCCGTCAAGTCTTCTGTTGTTTTAAATTTGCCTAAGATAAGAGCGGAAGGATCATAAGATTTGTCTTCGCTTTCTTTTAAATCGACATTTGCATTGCTTGTTTCTTCAAAGTTGTCGTTAGTTTGTAACGGCTCTGATTTAACAAATTCAGCTACTTGTGATAATTGATTTTCTTGCATAAATTTTCCTTTCTTTTTTTAGTCAGGTGGAACCTGACCTACATAACTACGTTCTGCAGGCTATCCCCTCTCCCATTGGAGAGGGTAGAATTTCAACCTGAGAGCTTCTGCTCGAAGGTTAGAAATTCGGGTGAGGTTCATTTCTCCGTTAGTTAAGGTAAGAAATAGCTTGTAAAGTACAATTATTTGTACAAAAAACAGTTAAACCTCACCCACATCCGTACGTCACTTACGTTCCTACGGCTGTTCCCTCTCCAATTGGAGAGGGTAGAATTTCAACCTGAGAGCTTCTGCTCGAAGGTTAGAAATTCGGGTGAGGTTCAATAGTTTTTTGTGCAAAAATTGCACCACAGGCTTTCGTTTTATAAAAATACGCACAACAAAAAAGGCACATAAAAAATGTACCTTTCTATATATTTAATTTTTTTAACTAAGATTAGTTTAGTTTGTTTTTTCTTTAACCTCGGGGAACATATCTCTTAACATATTAATCGTATCAAATCCGCTCATACCAATTACTGAAGATGAATTAATCATATTTTTCTGCCATAGAGCGTCCTCTTGTGAATTTTCTACTATGAAATTTTTCAGTTTGTAATTGTTTTTAATAACCTGAATTTTTGTACCTTTTTTTAAAGCGTGAGCCCAGAACCACAAATCATCATTTGTCGGAACTTTTTGCATAAATTGTTCTTCGTTCAATACGTTTTCATCTAATGCGTGAGGCGGGTAAAGGACTCCGCCGCAGCCTACAGGTTCATTTAAGAAGCTTGGTAGATAGGTTGAATTATATACATAATTCCTTGCCTTCATAACAAGCTTTCCATCTTTATTATGGCGTACGACAAAAGCTTGACGTGCGTGAATACACTCAGGATTTTCTAAATACGAGTTATATAGGTATTCAACAAGCCTTGGGTCATAATAGTTGTCATCATCAACAGTTATTATGATATCATTTGGAAACTCCTTTAAAGATGGAATAAGCTTTTTGAACGAGCGTATATCTTTTTCAACCCATTTTATTTCTAATCCGTATTCTTGAAGCCTTGTAAGATTGTCAGGAAGCTGTTTTTCAGGAAACTGAGGTTCTGCAAGCCAAAGAACAACTCTATCCGGTTTAAGGGTTTGAGTCAGCAGAGTTGAGATTGTTTTGTATACAGAATTTATTCTTGCTGGATAAGTTGTCAGTGAAACTATAAGTTGCGGTGTTCGTTTTTCAGAAGTAACCCCAAGTTCTGTAACCTCTTTTACATTTACCTCTACTTTATGTTTTTTGCAAAATTTTATACCGAAGAACTTGATTACAAAATGGTCATCAATATCGTTAACTGAAAACCACCAAGCAAGAATACTTTTAAGATTTTGAAACACACTAACTTTTTCTGACGCCATACAAACTCCTCTTTTCATAATTATTATACCAGAAAGAAGTTTTGGTGTTACTATTTACGCAAAAGCAAGTAGGGTTGGTAAAGCGGACGATAATAAATCGAAATTTGTATTATATGAACATTTGCGTATCCACCGATTCATTGTTTGGAAAATATTACATTTTACAAAATCATTTTGATATTTATTTGTGGGGGGACATTCGTTTTACCCACCCTTGCTTAACAATAATTCTTGCAGTATCAGTATGCATTGGCTCATTAGCTATTTTTATTGCTTTTTCTTTATTTTCATCCTTATTGGAATAACTAAAGCGTAATTTTCTAGTAGTAGGGTGGGAAACGCCGAAAATGTGGACTTTTAATAAAATCTTAATTGCATTCCCACCATATTTATACTAATCATAAAATTTGGTGGGAACGATTGTTTAATCTCTATCTCCCACCCTACTTGCTAGAAAAAGAAATTGCTTTATTGTAACATAATTTAACAAATATTTTGTCATTTATTTTAATATAATTTCATATTATATTGACTTAAAATATCCTATATTATACAATAATAATATGAAAATTTCGCAAAATGTTACAGGAGACACTTTGTTATTATTTAAAAAATTTTTTACTTTATTAAAACAAGAACATAAGTTTTTACTTTCAGCATTAATATTGTCATTTGTATGTGCAATTATTCCTTGCGTATATAGCCTTTTTACTCTTTTTGAATATAAATATTTAGGCTTTATTTTTCTTATTCCTTTTGTGATAACTTTACTTATAACCATAATTGCAATAAAAATATACAAATATATTCCCAAATTTACTAATGTTCTAACATTTCTTTTAAATTCTTTTATTATTTTAATTGTTCAAATACTCATAGGTTTATTTGTACTATCATTTTTTGCTTTAATCAATGAAGAATATATGAGCGATAAACCGGAATTTTATGAAGAAGTCATAACTAATTTCCCAGAAGAACGGATTGCACATTTTCCAAAACATATACCCACAAATGCTCAAAATGTCCAATTACATTCAGGAACACATTATTTTTTCGGAAGTCAAGAAATCGTACTTAAATTCGATGCTGATAAACAATACATTGAAAATGAACTAAAAAAATATAAATTTAAAAGCAAAGAAAATACAAACCACTATGCTTTTTCAACCATGGGAGGAGAAAATATCAAAATAGATGACTTCACTTTATATGTAATTGATGGAGGTTTAGATAGATGGGCTAAAAACTATGGAATTGGTGTAAATAAAGAATTTAATCAAATTCTTTATTATTACACCAATCCCGACTAATTTTTATTGCTTTTTCTTTATTTTCATCCTTATTGGAATAACTAAAGCGTAATTTTCTAGTTTTTTATTTTGTTGCTGAATATACGCATTATTATTTATAAACCCACCATTTTTTGAAAAATCATAATAATCAATTATTGTTGCAGATATATCTCCATTAGGCTCAACTTTTACATTATGCACATCACATCTGCCAATTGCATTATGAGTTGAAAATTTTGAGTCAGCAAAAGAGATAAATTAATCTATTACCTCACATTCAATTAGCAAATAAGAACAATTGTTGAATAAAATCTACTCGCTCAAATTACAAACTTTCCAATATATAAAAAGTACTAAATAACTTGTTCCGGCAGAAAGTATAAGTGTAGATAACAAACACAAATTAATGCTAAATTTTGTGTGAAATAATAATACGCAAAATGTTATGCTATATGACATTAATAAAATTAATATTCTTAGTTTTTTATTTTTTTGTATAGTAGTAAAAACATTTCTAATTAATGTTACTTTATTTTGTTTCATAACATATTTATGATATAGAGGCATAAATACAAATTTCAATATATAAAGCATAATAGCCAATATATATAAAATAATAGGCACATAACTTCGTTCATTATTTGCATACAAGCCTAATATATATTCAATTCCAACAGCTTGTGCAACAAGTAAATACATACTAAAAGTAAAATCTAATATAAAAACATTAAAAAATATAATTATCGAAGTTTCCGCAAATATTTTTAACATATTTTCCATGCTCATAT
>CACYKP010000079.1 GCA_902775025.1 uncultured bacterium
AGTTGGTGATATATACAGATTTTAACTCAAAAAAATGAAATTGTAAGTGTAAGTTAAAAAAAATTAATATTTGATATTTTAAAAATTAAAAAAGGCTGGAACAATTGTCCGGCCTTTGCTTTAAATGGTGGGTGTGGTGGGACTCGAACCCACGACCAATTGATTAAGAGTCAACTGCGCTACCAACTGCGCCACGCACCCATAGTATTTAATTTTCAATATCGTTCCGTTGCCTTTGTCAACTGCTACCTTTTAGAAAACCCTCAACGGTTCGGCTTTTCTTCGGCAGAGTCAACTGCGCCACGCACCCATAGTATTTAATTTTCAATATCGCTCCGTTGCCTTCGTCAACTGCTACCTCTTAGAAAACCCTCAACGGTTCGGCTTTTCTTCGGCAGAGTCAACTGCGCCACGCACCCATACTGCTTTTCAGGATTTCGGAATCCACTTTTGTGTAATATTTGTGTAATCCTTAATCAGATTTTATTAAAAACATTATGAAATTGCAACAACATGGTTTAACTTAATTTAGAAATTATCCAAAATTGTTACTGCTTTTCTCATGTTCTCATTAACAGGATGGAGATACCTTTGTGTGGTCTTCAAATCACTGTGTGCCAAATATTCTTTTACTGTTTGCAAATCACTCCCACCTGAAACCAAACGAGTGCCTACCGTGTGCCTGAGATCATGAAAACGAAAGCTCTCAATACCTGCTTGCTTTAATGCTGTCTTAAATGATTTTCTGATTCCTCTATATGGTAGTTCTGTTTTTGGATTAATAAAAATGTACCCCGAATCCTTAATTCCGATTTTTTCTAACTCTGCTCTGAATTTCTGACTTAACGGAATCTGTATAAAAAACTTTAGATTTCACGATTTACGACATACTGTAGCAACAAGACTTGTTGAAAAAGGTATTGATTTGGTTGTTGTTAAAGAAATTCTTGGACATTCAAAAATTGATACTACAATGCGTTATGCTCATACAGTACTAAAAAGAAAATTAGATGCAATTTGTGTATTAAATGATTATTAATTTATTTATCTTATTTTTGTATGATTAGGTTAGTATTTTATTCAAATGGTAAAAGCGTCATATAGGCTACATAAAATTTTGCATTAAAAAAGAGGCTCTGAAAGCCTCTTAAATGGTGGAAAAGCGTTGCGTAGTCTAGGATTAAGACCTATCAAAAAATCGAAAAATTTATTACAAAATGTTGCAGAATTTTTTTGAATTTGGCTCTATATTCGTTATAATGCATCATAGATGCCAATTTTAGCAAATATGAAATTTTATATACTTTTTCGATACCAAAAATCTTAAACTCTCTGTGCTGATATTTTCAAATTATATCCTAAACCTAGGAATATTTTATGCAATATTTCTATACTTGGAATCATTTTACGTGAAAATATTTTATATAAAGTTATTCTATGAATTCCAATTAATTTTGCAAATTCACAAATAGTATATTTTGCCTCAATTAATGGTTTAAGATTATAGATTAAATCATTTACATCTTTAGTTTCAGAATAATCTTCCAACAGGCTATCAAGCCACATCTGAGCATATTCATTATCATTCTTTAATTGTTCTTTTAAGTTATCATTATGTTTTGGAAAACTATTTAATAATGTTTGTTCTTTTTTATTCATTATTGTTTCCTTTCGTTATAATCATTCAGATATTTTGTAGCAGTTTCAATATCTTTGCTTTGTTTTGATTTATTACCGCCCGTAAATAACAAAACTATTGTGTTATCTATTTCTGTGTAATAAATTCTTAAACCATTGTCGAATTTTATTTCGTAAAGTTCTTCGGAAAGTCGTCTTATTTTACCATACAAACCTCGTTCAATTTTTGACAATCGTTTATCGACAATAAGTTTTAAACTTTTATCTAGCGAGTTGTACCAATCCAAATACGGAATTTTGTTATCTTTTGTTTGGTAATAAATAATTTCTTTCACATTGATATTGTAGCATATCGGCTACAAATATTCAAGAGTAAATATCACGCATATAGAATTCCTCGACATTTGGTTTGCAAGAGTTCCAATCAGATGAAAGCGAAGCATAGAAAGTCAGCACTTTGAGGACATTTGTTATATCTCTCATTAGAGATCGCTGTCAGTAATCCTGCAATACGATTTAGGGGTAAATAATTTTTGTCACCCTGAACTTGTTTCAGGGTCTTATCAACGGTCAGATTCCGAAACAAGTTCGGAATGACATCTAATTTCATTTTGATATTATATCAATTGTTTCAAAATCTAATTTCGTGTTCATAATTTACTCCCTTCCATAATTTACCCCTTTTGAAGTGAAATTATTTTTCAAGTGAAATAAAAAGTAAATATGCAAATGTAAAAATTGTGTAATAAAAGGCAATTTTTTAAAAGAGAAATACTTTATATATGTAGTAAGACATAGAGGAATATTTAAATGGGAAAAGAAGTAACTTTAAAATTTATACAAGAATTAATAAGTACCATTAAACCTAAAAGTGCTAAGTTTTTATCTCAACAAGCAAGAGATATAGAATTGTTTGGAACAAAATCCGTAGATAGAATGAATGTTTCAAATGAAATGTTAGAAACATTTACTCCATTTCGGCGTTTATCTAATAAAAATTGTACACTTTCTGACTCAAAATATTTTATTAATAAATTTGAACAAGAAGTTGGAAAAGACTTTTTACCTACCGATTGGCAAATTTTTTCTGAAGCAGAAAAAATTAACTATATCGTAAAAGAACGATATTCTAGATTAGTTGCAAATAAAATAATGAAAACCATTCATAAAGAACCTATAGAACATTCTTTTCAATTAGATGGACAAGGTGAAATTGTTGGTTATATGCAAGGTGACAGTGGTTCAGTAACGGATATTACTGCGTTGGCTAGAAATGTTTGCAATAAATTAGGCTCTCACTTTGATTTCTTGCCCAAGGCAAAAATAGATATACATAATCATCCTGACAAAAGAACATTATCTGCATTTTCGGATAATGATATTGGACACTACATTTCATGTAATCTTAAAGGTTATATGGTTGATTCTATGGGAAACAGATTTGTATATATGCCAAAGCATAATTTAAATACAGGCGATGCTTTTATGGCTATGGTGGATTACATTGAAAAAGCAAAAATTTACAGAAAAAAAATTATGGATAGTTTTGAACAAGCATATGACAAATATATGCAAGCAAAAAATAGTGGTAGAGAAATCTGTTCAGAATTAACTGAAGAATTAATAAAATGGCGTGATGAAATGAAAATTCTCATGGATGACAAAGATTTAACTTACATGAATGATATTTTATCATCAGAAGCATTTAGTAAATATGGACAATTTAAACGGTTGTAGCAATATAGGGTGTAATTATTTGCATCAAATTCAATAAAATCCTATCCTGTCATCTCATTCAATCATCAAATCGCTGAAACCCTTTGAAATATAATAAAATACACGATAACAAAAGTCATCGTGTATTTTATGGTGGAGGTTAGGAGATTCGAACTCCTGACCCTCTGCGTGCAAAGCAGATGCTCTACCAGCTGAGCTAAACCCCCATTTGAGTTCGTCAACACTATTTATAATACATGCTAATTTTTTTTTGTAAAGGGGGAAGTATTATTAATAAAAAAATTTAAATATTAAATTGAAAATTATCACAGTTTTTTAACCATTTCTTCCAAGCAAATCTTAACGTGAGCATAGTTTAAACCGCCTTGCATATAGGCTGCATAAGGCGGTCTAATCGGGCCGTCTGCTGATAATTCAATAGTAGAACCTTCAATAAAAGTTCCGCCTGCCATAATTACCTGATCTTCATACCCCGGAATATATTCAGGTATCGGAGTTACATATCCGTTTACAGGCGAAAGCGACTGAATTGTTCTGCAAAATTCTTCCAACTTTTCTTGCTCGCCAAAAATAATATTCTGTATAATATCCGTTCTTTTCTCGTCGTGTCTTGGTATTGAATTAAATCCTATATCTTCAAAAACTCGCCATAAACAACCCTTGAAAAATCAGTCTGTGCTGGTTAAACATAGCTCCGCCTTCTGAACCAATCCCCGGAGCCGTAAGTCTATTTGCCGCTCTTTCTACATATAATTCTTTTCCTGCTATGTAGCCGCCTGCTTCAACAATTCCGCCCCCCGGATTCTTAATCAAAGAACCGCCGATTAAATCTGCACCAACTTCTAACGGTTCACGTTTGTCAACAAACTCTCCGTAACAATTATCTACAAAACAGATACATTCAGGATTTTTTGACTTAACTATTTTACAAATTCTTTCTATATCATCAATAGAAAGTGATTTTCTTGTTGAATACCCTTTTGAACGCTGAATAAGAACCATAGTAACCGTTTCATCAATCATTTTTTCTAAAGTTTCATAATCAATATCCGAACCGTTCAAAAGCGGAACTTCATCATATAAAACTCCTTGTCCTATTAGCGAAGAACGCTTTGTTTCCTCATCTCCTGCCGTGCCTATAACCTCCTGCATAGTGTCATAAGGGGTACCTGCTACAGAGATTAACTTGTCACCGTGTCTTAAATTTCCGAACAAAGCACAGGCAAGAGTATGTGTTCCTGATGCAAAATGTATTCTGACTAACGCTTTTTCTGCTTTAAACACTTGTGCAAAAGTCTTGTCTAAGACTTCTCTACCTAAATCATCATGACCATAACCAGAAACAGTATAAAAATGTTCGGGTGCAACTCTGTTATCATAAAATGCCTCTAAAACTTTTCTCTGGTTATAGTCCCTAACTTCGTTTATATAATCAAACTCTTTTTCTAACTCTTTTTCTGCTTTTTTAAAATCGTAATACATTTAAGATTACCCCCTCACCCTTGCCCTCTCCCGCAGGGCGAGGGAATGTTTTACCTGTCCGTTAATATTAATACAAAAATCATATTAAAACCAAACTGCATAGTCAAACAAATCAGTACAGAAAATTGCCGTACAAGATAATATTCAAATCAAACTTTTGAATTTTAATAATCATGAAAAGAGAGGATTTGTTATGTATCGTATTTTAACACTGTTTTTACTATTGGCTATTTCCATGCCGGCGTTTTCTGCAACAAGAAAAATTGTTACCCAAACTCCGTATTATAATCCTTACTACGCACCACAAGCGTATTATGGCGGAGATTATATTCCAAGGCGTTCATTTAGAAGAAATACTTCTGCTTTTTATGATATTAATGATTTGGAGAGGTACGCAATGAATAAAAATTTTACCAAAGACAGCGACCGAGTACGCTTAGAGCGTTTAGAAACTCTCGCCTTCGGCGCTGTCCAAGAGGGAGATATATATACTCGTTACGATAACGTCAGAAATGCAATACTTACAAGACCTAAGCAAAACTACAAAACATCAATTTTAAAAAGTATAGGCGATTATTTTAGCGGTCAATTAACGGGATATACACCGTCTTTAACGACTACTTCAACTCCTGATTTTTACTCCTCAGATTATGGTAAAAGTTCAAATACAGGTTATTCAACTCCTTGGAGCAGAGGATACAGAACAAACAATTACGGCATAAGTTCAGGTTCGGGTGTTCATATTTTGGATTAACTGAGGATGCAAAAAAAGTCATAATTTTGAGATTCTTCGGCATTCGCCTCAGAACGACAGCACGCTCTAGGTCAAATACACAAGTCATTCTGAGGGAAATAACCGTTTCGCCCGAAGAATCTCTTTTTTGCCTACACAAACTTTTTCCGTAAACCCAATATGTTACAAAATGTTAATATTAAGCTCAAAAAACGCAATTTCTTAGAAAAAATTGTTTTTAAGTATATAAGGGAAAATAATATACTCAGAAAGATGGTGATACACTATGGCAGTTGGAGCAAGGGATTACATCGACAAATTGTTGGTGAAAAAATATGCAGATGAAAAAGTTGATAACCACGAAGCAGTAGAATCAATGGTTGATCCTAAAAAAATGCTTGAAGCAATGAATGATGTTGCTGAGGTTCAAAAAAATATGTTTTTGATATCTCAAAGGCTTTATGCAACTTGTTACGCAATTAACGCTAAAGCAAGGTATAAAACCAGAGAATCAGCTTAATTAGGTCTTTAAAAGTTTTGATAAAAACAGGTCAGATTAATAAAGTTGACCTGTTTTCTGTTGTATAATTGTTTTATGCAAAACCAAGACGAAAAATATATGAAGGAGTGTTTTAAACTTGCCTTGAAAGGCAGGGGTAAAGTTGCACCTAATCCTTTAGTCGGGTGTGTTGTTTTGGATAGAAATGGTAAAGTTATCTCAAAAGGTTATCACCATAAGTACGGTGATAATCACGCAGAACGTGATGCGCTTTTAAAACTTAAAAACAATGAAGCAGAAGGCGGAACATTGTATGTAAATCTTGAACCCTGCTCTCACTGGGGGAAAACTCCCCCTTGCGTTGATTT
Organism: uncultured bacterium; assembly: GCA_902775025.1. Classification (GTDB taxonomy): domain Bacteria; phylum Cyanobacteriota; class Vampirovibrionia; order Gastranaerophilales; family Gastranaerophilaceae; genus CAG-196. The sequence continues at coordinate 6,458 of CACYKP010000079.1, forward strand.
AATTATCGAAAGAAAAATTAAACGTGTTGTAATCGGGATGAAAGACATCAATCCCAAAGTTGA
>CACYKP010000080.1 GCA_902775025.1 uncultured bacterium
AAGTTCTTCATCAAAATTTCGTTTCAAAACTGTTATTTTACATTTTTTCATTATTTTTTACCTTTATTTTTGTAATAACTTAAACCAATTTTTATTGTATTCAAGTATTCCTTCATTTTTAAGTTTGCTTAATTCTGCACTCATAGCACTTCTTTCAACACCCAAATAGTCAGCTAAAGCCTGCCTGTCGTATTGAATATAAAATTCTTTTGAATTTTGTTTTATTGATTCTAAACTCAAAAATGTAAGCAATTTTTCTTTTGTAGTTCTTTTTGCCATGCATTCAATTTTTTCCGTTAAATTGACATTTTTATTTGAAATTATAAAAAGCAAATTTTTTACAAGCTGTTTATGAAAACTGCAGCAATTTTGACATGGACTTGATAATTTATCGGAATCTAAAAATAAAACTGTACTATCAACAAGCGCTTCTACGTTCATTGAAGGGAGTTTATTAACATAAGCATAAGCTTCTGCAAATATTTGTTTAGGTTCAATTATTGATAAAATGGATTTATTCCCTAAATAATCATATTGAACAATTTGTAATTTTCCTTCTGTTAAAAGACCAAATTTTTTAATTTCAGCTCCTTCAGATAATACTTCTTCTCCTTTTTTATAATGCTTTATTACCCCTCTTAAACATCCGAGCATAGAGGATAATTCCTCTACTTTTATATCTTGTAATAGAACGCTGTCTTTTATTTTTTCTAATTCATTAATCATAATTATAATCCGTTGTTTTTCCAACATACTTTTATTCTAATTTAATATAAATTTGACATGTAAACAAGAGGGGAAATAAAAAAAATGTTAAACCTCTTAAAATGTAAAAAAGGAGGAATTATTATGTCAATGTTTTGTTTTCAATGTGAGCAGACTGCAAAAGGGCAGGGGTGTACTGTTTGCGGTGTATGTGGCAAAAAAGAAGATACAGCAAACTTGCAAGATGAAGTTATCAGTTCTTTAATTGAACTATCTAAAACTAAGCCAAATGATGAAACAACTTTAAAAATTATAGAAGGACTCTTTACAACAATCACAAATGCTAATTTTGATAATGAGTCATTAAAAACTATGATAAAGAACCCTGAATATGATATGAATAAAATTTGGCAAGGAAATGAAGATGTAAGAAGTTTAAAATCTTTAATTTTATTCGGGCTTAAAGGTATGGCTGCTTATGCTCATCATGCTTGGGTCCTTGGATATAAAGACGAAACAGTAAATAATTTCTTTTATGAAGGTTTATCTGCTTTGGAAAAAGATTTATCAACAGATGAACTTATTGCTCTTGTTTTAAAAACCGGAGAAGTTAATTTTAAATGTATGGAAATGCTCGATAGAGCTAATACTGAAACTTACGGTAATCCTGAGCCGACAAAAGTTACAAAAAACATTGAAGCAAAACCTTTTATTGTTATAACGGGACACGACTTGCACGATTTGAAAATGTTATTAGAACAAACAAAAGATAAAGGAATTAATATTTATACTCATGGCGAAATGCTGCCTGCTCTTGCGTATCCGGAATTGAAAAAGTATGAGCATTTAAAAGGCAATTTTGGAACGGCATGGCAAAATCAGCAGAAAGAGTTTGATAATATTCCGGCTCCTATTTTATTTACAACAAACTGCATAATGCCTGTAAAAGACAGTTATAAAGACAGAGTATTTACAACAGCTGCCGTACATTATCCTCAATGTACTTATATTAAAGCTGATAATAACGGCTATAAAGATTTCACCCCTGTTATAAATAAAGCATTAGAGCTTGGCGGTTATAAAGAAGTACAGAAAATGCCCGGTATTAACGGTGGTGAAAGTTTAACTGTCGGTTTTGGACATCATACAGTTTTGTCTGTTGCCGATAAGGTCGTTGAAGCTGTTAAATCAGGAGCTTTAAAACATATCTTTTTAGTCGGCGGATGTGACGGAGCGAAACCCGGAAGAAATTATTATACGGAATTTGTAAAACAAACGCCCAAAAATACGCTCGTTTTAACTTGTGCTTGCGGGAAATACAGATTTAATGATTTAGAATTAGGGGATATAAATGGTATTCCAAGATTGTTGGATTTAGGTCAATGCAACGATGCTTATTCAGGTATAAAAATTGCGGTTGAACTTGCTAAAGTATTTAATTGCGGTGTAAATGACCTGCCTTTATCTATAGTTCTTTCGTGGTATGAACAAAAAGCAGTCTGCGTTCTTTTAACTCTGCTTTATTTAGGTATTCAAAATATCAAACTCGGACCAAGTTTACCTGCATTTGTTTCACCAAATGTTTTAAATGTCTTGGTTGATAAATTTAAAATCGCTCCAACAACAACGCCTGAAGCGGATTTAAAAGAAATATTGACAAAATAATTTCTGTAAAGGGCGGTGCCGCCCTTTTTATTTAAATTTATTATTTGTTGTAAAAACAACAGAAATTTAATAAAATACATCTTAAAATAAATATATAGAAAAAAACAAATCAAGAGGTAATGCTTATGGAAAAGAATTGTTTAAATTGCACGAATGTCAGAAAAGTAGTTATGATAGGTTGCGGATTTGTCGGTGCCGCTTGTTCATTTGCAATAATGCAATCAGGTTTATTTTCTGAAATGGTCCTTATAGATGCCGATAAATCAAAGGCTGAGGGTGAAGCGTTAGATATAAGTCATGGAGTGCCGTTTGCAAAACCTATAAATGATTATTGTAACAGCAGGTGCTAATCAAAAACCGGGAGAAACAAGACTTGATTTAGTAAAGAAAAATATATCTATTTTTAAATCCATTATCCCTGAAATCAAGAAAAGAGATTTTAACGGGGTTCTGCTTATTGTTGCAAATCCTGTTGATATACTAACAACAGTTGCTCAAAAACTTTCAGGACTTCCTGAAAATAAAGTCATTGGTTCGGGAACTGTCCTTGATACAGCAAGATTAAAATATGAACTCGGAAACCACTTAAATGTTGATTCCCGAAGTGTTCACGCATTTATTATAGGTGAACATGGAGATAGTGAAATCGCTGCTTGGTCATCTGCTAATGTTTCAGGAATACCTTTAAATAAATTCTGTGAAATGAGAGGGCATTTTAACCATGATGAAGCAATGAAAAGAATTGCAGAAAATGTTAAAAATAGTGCCTATGAAATCATAGAGAAGAAAAAAGCAACATATTATGGTGTTGCAATGGCTGTAAAACGCATTTGTGAAGCCATTGTAAGAGACGAAAAATCAATACTTCCGATTTCTTCACTTATGAAAGGTGATTTCGGGATTGAAGGAATTTCATTAAGTATGCCTGCAATAGTCGGTAAAGATGGGGTTGAGTGTTTAGTTCCTATTCAATTAAATGAAGAAGAAATATCTAAACTTCAACAATCGGCTCAAACTTTAAAAAATACATTAAGTCAAAACGAAGTGTAAGGGGTAAATATAATGAAAGAAAAAACAGGTGAAATATTTTCAATAAGTAATGATAATCCTACAGTTAAAGGCTGTACGGTTTCAAAAACGATATATAG
>CACYKP010000081.1 GCA_902775025.1 uncultured bacterium
TTAGCAGTTTTTTCGTCAACTTTTCCAGTGACTTTAAGTTTTTTGGCTTTTTGGAACTGTTTGACTGACCTAACAGTACAGGAATTGTTTTTACCATCTATTTTCAACTAATGTCCTTTGTATGTGAGATAGTAGCCGTTGTTCATCAAAGCCCTTGTATTTTCTTGACCGTTGCCTTGTAGGTCTTGCTTTTGACTTTGAGGGTGACTTTGGCCTTCTTGATTGCATTGCCTGTTATTTCTATTTGAATCTTTTTGACGGTTATTGTAGCATTGTTAATAGCTCATTATCCAATCCGACATATTTGCATTGACTTTATATTCACCGTAATCGTCAATGTATGTACTGCCCGCCAGATACCGTTAGCACCATAAGTTGCATCGATTTGAGTGCTGTTTGGTAATATAAATAGTAATTTCTATGACTATCGATATAACTCTGAAAACAGATTATATGTTATCTAAGTATGAAATAGTATTTTTAGCATATAAATTATCTAATTATTCCTTTGAAATATTAAACAAGCTAAATTTAATGTAAATACTGCACCACACACTGACAAACACTTGTGTAAAAAAAATGGGAGAATTATAATATTACACATCATCTCCACATAGGAAATCAATTATGTTCATATGTTTAACGCCCTCTTTTGAAAAGTCATGATTTTCAGTTGTTATCAATATTGATTCAAATTTATCAGGTATTCTCAATAATGGTGTGATTTCACGGTTTAATGTCTTTTCGCTTGTTAGCCTGTAAGAAACTTGAATATACTTGTATTTTCCAGATTTTTCACATACAAAGTCCACTTCAGTATTGTCAGGATTTCTTCCGATATTAATCTTGTATCCTCTTCTCAAAAGTTCCACATAAACGATATTTTCAAGGATTTTAGTAACCTTCAACATGTTGTCTTCTATTAGCGCATGGTGAAATCCATGATCTGTCAAGTAGTACTTACCAAGTATTTTCATTTCTTTTCTTCCTTTAAGCTGAAAGCATTTACATTTGGAAATGAAAAATGATTGATTTAAATATTGATTGTATTTAAGCAATGTGTCCTGGGAAGTATATATGTTGTTGCTTTTCAAATAGTTCTGTATGCTTTTGGATGAAAATATTTCACCAGTACTGCTAATCATATACCTTACAAAGCGTTGCAACAAGTCAATGTTGTTTATCTTAAAGCGAGAAACGACATCTTCAAATAATATGGAATTATAAATGTCTTTCAAGGCCAATTTTTTAAATTCATCACTGCCCAATGATAAGATACCTGGCATACCGCCAAAGTTAAAGTAATCATCATACAGTTCAGTAATTGTATCTTTTGTTAATTCTATTCCTTCTATTTCATTTTTATACTGCAGAAATTCTTTGAATGAAAATGGATAAACATTGATTGTGAGATATCTTCCAGTTAGAAGTGTTGCAAGCTCCCCTGACAGTAATTTTGAATTTGAACCTGTAATGTAAATGTCGGAATCAATTGAAACCCTATAACTGTTGATAGATTTTTCCCAGCCTTTAACCTGTTGGATTTCATCAAAAAATAGATATACTTTTCCTTCAAGGTTTTCTGTTTTGCTGTAAACAACTTCATCTAATTGTTCGCAACTATCAATATGCGCGTATTCTCGTGATTCAAAGGAAATGAATATTATGTTTTCATCTTTTACTCCCATTAATTTAATTTCATCAATAATATTATACATTAAACTAGTTTTACCAGACCTTCTGATTCCAATATAAACCTTGACAAAATCAGAGTTGACATAATCCTTTAATTTATCAACATAAGTGCCACGTTTGATTAATTTATTCATCATAAATTTTCACCCCATTTATATTTTGCTATAAAAAAACATTTTGTATAAAAGAAAAATTTTTAAAAATTATAAAAAATTTAATATATAAAAGAATAATTTTTATAAATTATAAAAAATTCCTCCTATAAAAGAATAATTTTTATAAATTATAAAAAATTTCTCCTATAAAAGAAAAATTTCTTAATTAAATATTAATAAAAAAAGTATATAATACTTTCTATCAAAAGTCATATGAACTGATATTTATATGCTTATTTCCTATTGCAAAAAATATTTACAAAAGGGCATGAACCGAGAGAATATACTAATTTATATTATGTAAGATAATTTATTCAAAAAAAAGAAAATGTGAGGATGCAAATTGCATCCACATGAAATTATTTAAATTATTCCAAGTTTGTGTGCGGTCTTTTCATCAACCTTACCAGTTACCTTAAGACTCTTGTCTTTCTGGAACTCTTTTACTGATCTGAATGTGCAGCTGCTGAACTTGCCGTCGACTTTAAGGTAGTGGCCTTTATAGGAAAGGTAGTATCCGTGGTCTTTTAGTGCTTGCTGGATTTCCTTAACGGTTGCTTTGTCCTTGCTTCCCTTGGAAACGGTCTTGAAAGTAACAATAACTTTTATTTTAGCCTTTTTGGATACTTTCTTGTAGTATTTGTTTCCCTTGTATGTTATTGTTGCCTTGTAGGTTCCCTTCTTGTTGAGCTTGGTGATCTTGAAGGTTGCCTT
>CACYKP010000082.1 GCA_902775025.1 uncultured bacterium
ATTTCTTTACGAAAGATCTCTAAAATCTGTAAGGTTGATCGGAATACTTTAGCTAGATTTCTAAAAACCAATGAAATTACTTATGCAAAAAAATGAGCCTTTACTTGAACCAGAACCAATCTGAATGTCCTTTTACTACAAAAGATAGTTGGGTAATTTTGTCTAAAATAGAACAAAGTATAAAAAGGAAAATTGAATCAGTCGGTACACCTCTAAAAGATTGGAAAGATATAAAAATTTACCGAGGAGTATTAACTGGTTGCAATGAAGCTTTCATTATCTCTACAGACAAAAGAAACGAAATTTTAAACAACTGCTCATCCGAGGATGAAAGAACAAGAACTGATGAAATTATTCGACCGATTTTAAGAGGCAGAGACATAAAAAGATATGGTTATGACTGGCATGATCTATGGTTAATCAATACGCATAACGGTATTAAAGGAAAAGTTCCCAAAATAGAAATATCTAAATACCCTGCAATAAAAAATCATTTAGATCAATTCAAAGATAAAATTTGGAGCAGAGCTGACCAAGGTGACACTCCATATAATCTAAGAAACTGCGCGTATATGGACTTATTAGAACATCCAAAAATCGTGTATTCTGAAATAGTAAACTCCCCACAATTTTATTTAGATGAAGGAAAATTTTTTCCAGAAGCTACAGCTTTCGTTTTAACTGGTAAAGAGGAAGAATTGAAGTATTTAGTAAAAATACTTAATAGTGATTATTGTTTTTATATCTTTAAAACATTTTATGCTGGAGGCGGATTAGGCGCTAAAGGAATAAGGTATAAGAAAGCTTTTATAGAAAAATTGCCTATTCCAAAATTTACTAATTCACGTGAACAACTCAGACTTATTGCTGAAAATAATAAAGAGCAGCAAGAATTACTAGTAAAAAGAATCTATACCACTAATGTAAATTGATTTTTGGAGGATTTTTATAAGCCAAAAGTTATGTGGAAAATTATAGGATGTAATTTAAATTTTTCCTATGATGAGTCCCAAATGATATGCAACAATGCAGTTAATATTATGACTGGATCTAGAGATGAATTAATTCAATTTGTTTGCTTAATGAACAGTAAATTGTTTAATTGGTATTTAAAATGCACAACTGAAGCTGAGGTACAAGGTGGAGGCATTCAACTATATGTCACAACGCTAGAGAAAACGCTTGTAAAACTAGACTTCAATAATGATTTTACAAAAGTTGCTGAAATGAGAATTAACGGAAAAATTACAGATCAAGAAATTGACGAATGTATATTTAATGTTTATGGGCTGTCAAATAGCGAAAAACATTTCATTTCAACGATAGGCTAGAATTATTTCTTGTATAAAGGGGAAAATTCCCCTTATTGGTTAACGAATTGTATTAGCTAACATAATTACAAATGAAGTCTATTTCATCTTTGCTAAATCCATAAATTTCGAATATAGATTGATCTATAAGATCGTCATTTTCTCTTTTTATGGCATCAATTAGTTTCTGACTTTGTTGTTGTGGAATAGGTAATTTTACCAACGATTGGATATTAAGCATTAAATCTCCAGCTCCAGTACTATCGCTATATTGATTTATATAGTAATTTGCAACAGCACTGCATAAGTAAGCTAACAGAATTTCATTGTTGCTATCACCTGATATAAAACTAGCTGGAGCTGTTAAATATATCCCCTCTTCTACTAAAGCAAAAGCTAATCGTCTACCAACTGCCTTCCAACATATTTTGGGCTGAAAAAATAAGTCCCAATATGCAATGCTATCTTGAGTTTCAAACCATTGGTTATTAGTCTTTTTTCTAGATTTAACTAGAACGCCGTTTATCTGATACTTCTTACCGCTTTGTTCCAATTTCTCCTTTCCAAATTTTAATAAATACGATTTAAGGGCTGGATAAAGATCTATGTCGTAATGACGTGAAGGAAATGTTGCAATTAACCATTTGTTATCCCAGTCGTAACCATATCTTTTTATATCTCTGCCTCTTAAAATCGGTCGAATAATTTCCTCTGTTCTTGTTCTTTCATCCTCAGATGAGCAGTTGTTTAAAATCTCATTTCTTTTCTCTGTAGAGATAATAAAAGCTTCATTACAACCTGTTTTAATACCATAGTTAATCTGAATGTTCCAATCTTTTAGAGGTGTTCCAATTGCCTCTATTTTTTGCTTGATACTTTGTTCGATTTTAGACAAAATTACCCAACTATCTTTTGTAGTAAAAGGACATTCAGATTGGTTCTGGTTCAAGTAATGGCTCA
>CACYKP010000083.1 GCA_902775025.1 uncultured bacterium
GAATTAAGTTCTTCGTTTGTGATTTGGTTTTCTGTGAATAACATCTCTTGTACTCTCCTTAAATATCGCTTACATATATATAAAGTATATAAGCAATCAAAAATTGCCTTTTTTGATGCTGTTTGTTAAGAAATGTAAAGTTAAGTTTATTTTTTTTGTATTTTGGTAATGAAAATTAACGTTTATGAGGAGGATTAATGCAAAAAACAAGTTTAATATGTAATAATTTTTCGGGAATAAACCGAACGTCATCTGTATATTCATCATCTGTAATTACAGCTTCAGACATGCAAAATGTTGAATTATATTCGACGGGAGTTAATTCGGGTGTTGGCATCAGAACTGCTAAAGGCAATTATGCAGTATGCAATGAAATACCTGACGGAGAAAAAGTAATTAATATCTTTGAAAGTATGCAACAAGGAAATACTCTTTTCTTTGTACATACAGAAAATGATAATGAAGGTAAAATTTATCTTTTTGACCTTCAGGCAAAAACTCTTACAGAAAAAGTTTCGGGACTTTGTGTAACAGGCAAATCCTCTTCTTGCGATGCATCTCAAGGCTGGGCAGACTTATTTGTTTTTTCTAACGGAGAAGATTTGTTAACCATAGAACTAAATAAATACGTTGACGGAGAACTTAGTGAAGTTACCAAAATGAATTTGACCGACACCGAAGGCAGAACTGTTAAAGGATTAGGAGTTGTTATTTTTGCAGGAAGATTATGGATTTTTTCTAATCAAATTCTTTGGTATTCCGTTCAGGAAAATATCTATGATTTTGCAACGTCAGATGCGGAGGTAAAAACTTCTGCAGGGTATATAGAATTTGTTAAAAATATTACTGCAATTTATCCGTATTTGGGAACATTAGCGGTTTTTCATTCTAATTCGTCTTGTTTAATTACTGAATCAGACGGAGTTTTTTCTAAAACAATGGATTCCCCGGGTGGCTGTTCCGGTAGTGAAGCCCTTGTGTTTCACGGAACTGAATTGTACTTTTATGATGATACAAAAAAAGGTGTGTATTGTTTTCGTCAAGTTGTAAACGGTGATAAAACGTTAGGTGAAAATATTGCGCTTGATATTCAAGAAGAACTTTGTGATATTCCTTTATCAAAAGCTGTTGGTATTAAAACACTTTCCGTTGTAACATCGGACAGAAACGAAGTTTGGTTTTTGATACCATCTGATAATGATATTTATTCAACTATTCTTATTTTTGATTATTTAAGAAATGCTTGGATTAAAAGAAAATCTCAAAAGATTAACTGTGTTCGTGTAATAGGCGGAGTTTTATACTCAGCAGGAGAAAAAATATACGAAGAGTACGTTTCAAATACCTTTGACGGTGAATTTATTCCGTCATTTTATAAATGCACACCTTTGAATTTGGGAAAAGAAAACAATCTAAAAGTTGTAAATTATCCGCCAAGAGTTTCTGTGGATATGTATTACAACAATGATTTTTATGTTGAATACATAAAAAATTATGATTCAAAAACTTCTAAAATTAGGCACATATCAAGCAAAACAATCAAAAATTCGCTTTATTTTGATATCGGGAATTGGGATGTTATGTTTTTCCCTGCTAAAGATATCAATTCAGTCAAAAAACTCCCCGTATCATTCTTTAAAACGTTGCAAATAACATTTTTAACTCAAAGAGCAGGAGAAGATTTCTGCATAAAAAACATTGAGTTTGAAAGAATAAAGGTTAAAAGTGAATAAGTAAAGGCACTAGTGCCCTAGTGCCTTTTTATAAAAAAAGAAAGGAAAATTTTTATGGGATCAAAATCATCTTCATCTACAACAAGAACTGTGTATGGTAACACGACTACGAAAAATCCTTATGCTTATGCTCGCACAAATAATTCCGGCACAGTATCCGGATTTCAAAACGGCACAGCATTAAATTCAGTCTACAATTTCGTGAATAAAAGTATAGATTCTTTACTTGATGAGTACTTGAATCCAAGCTTAAATTCCAAGACTAATCAGGCTAAAATGAATGCGTTCGCTTCTAATCTTAATCAGCAGACAAGGTCAAATTTGGAGAACAATATTATTAATCCTCTATCAAACAGAAATATGATTCGTTCTTCACAGGCCACTGATCTGTACAAAAACCTGTCTAATCAAAATATTGCTTCTATTGCAAATTACGCAAACGATTTAATAGCAAATTCTCAAGG
>CACYKP010000084.1 GCA_902775025.1 uncultured bacterium
GAAAATCGCTACTGATTCTGCCGCTGGTATGTTGAAGTCTCTGGCTGGTACATATAAGGTTACTGCTAATAACTTGAATGTTAGAAGTGGAGCTGGAACAAATAAGGCTATTATGGTGACAATTCCGAAAGGTACGGCTGTTCAGAATTACGGCTACTATACTACTTATAATGGCGTTAAGTGGTTGTATGTTCAGTTTACTTATAAGAATGTTCAATATACGGGGTTTGCTTCAAGTACATATTTGAAGAAGTAATAAATTCTACTTAAAGTTCTATAACTGTAACTAATATAAGATTATTTTAGTGTGTTTGTAAAAATAGTATGAAAACGGCAATAAAGCACGATTTTATAAGGGAGATGGAACTTATATCATCTCCCTTATTTGTGCAGATAGAAGGAAAAAACAATGACACTTACATTATCTCAGGTACTTGGAATTATTGGAGTACCTTCATTATTTACCATCTTTGGTTGGATATATAAGAAATTAAAAGAAAATGAAAAAGAAAATGATGCTGTTAAATTAGGGCTTCAAGCATTACTTAGAAGTCAAATGATTAATGATTACAATAGATGGGCTGAAAAACAATATGCTCCTATTTATGCCCGTGAGAATTTTGAAAATTGTTGGAAACAATATCATTCTCTCGGTGCAAACGGCGTAATGAATGATATTCATAATAAATTTATGGCACTTCCAACGACAAAAAAATAAATTTAAATTATAAAGATTAATAAATAAGGTTGCAAGATTTATTCTTGCAACCTTTATTTTTACTATAAAATTATGATTTAATATAATTAATTAAAAAATATCATCTAGTAAAGCTACTGCTTCGTGCTCAATATTTTCAATAAGGTGTATATATGTGTTTAAAGTGATTTGTATGCTTGCATGACCCAATAATTTAGAAACCGTTTTAATGTCTACTTTATCTGCAAACAAAATACTAGCAAATGTATGTCTAAGAGAATGTGTGCCAGTTTTTTCTATCCCGATATTTTTTAAAATACGATAGAATGTTCTTTCAATTCGATCTGGTGGTACAGTTTTGCCATTTGTTTGACATACAATATATTGAATTTCGTCAGAGGACTTTGCACAGAGCCGTTCTAAGGCTTCTGTAGCTGTTTTGTTTACTGGCAATATTCTGTCTCCGCTATACGTTTTTGTAGTGTTATAATTTAACTCACGGCCTTTTATGCGCTCTCCATTTTTATCACGTTTCATTATAGATTGTACATTTCTTTGAATATGAAGAGTCTTATTTTCTTTATCCCAATCGGCTTTTTCAAGACCGATAACTTCTCCCATACGCAATCCAGTGTTCAACATAAGGATATAAACATCACCATAACCGTATTTTAAGTTCCCATTTTTATATTTACGTTCACATTCTTCTTTAATTAGAGCAATTTCTTGTTTATTAAAATATCTAATTTCTTTTGTCTCAAACAAATTTTTTTCTGGCATTTTCACAAGAAGCATTGGATTTTTTACTATATCGCCTTTGATAGTGGCATGAGTAAGAACATCGTTTAAACAATCGTGTACTTTTTTGATCGTTGAATAAGAATATGCTTCACTTTTTAATTGGTTAAGAAGCGATTGAATATCATCTGAGTTAAGTTGTTGGAGTTGAATCATGCCAATGTTAGGAATAACTTGATGCTTTACCGTGTTTTCTAAACGATCATAACTAGAAGGTTTTAAGGAATCTTTTTTATAAACCGCCAACCAATTCAAAATATATTCTTTGACCGTAATCTTTTTTATGTCAATTTTTAATCCTGACTTATTATATTCTCTAATCTTCTTTTTGACTTCTGCTTCTGATTTTCCAGAAAAATACTTTATTTTGGGAGAACCGTCACTCTTCACTCCATCATATAGCCTACCAACCCATTTCCCATTTTCTCTCTGGTAGATATAACCAGAGCCATTTTCTCTACGTTTGGTTTTTGAAACTGCCATAAATTTCACTCCTATTGTATTTTTTCAATCAGTGACAAATTCCAATTCTGTCACTGATTTTGTCACTGATTTTTTTGATACTATGTGATAATAACTGGTATTAAATGATAAATACAATAATTTTTAGAACATTTGTTCTATGTCATTCAGCAAATTGTATCACACATATAAAATTTTGTAAATAGGAAAATAATTTAAATTTAGCTGTATTTTAACCAAAACACGCATAAATAAACAAAAAAAAGTTTGTGCCTATTTCACCAGACACAAACTTTTCAGAGAGGCAACACCCGGATTCGAACCGGGGAATCAGGGTTTTGCAGACCATACTTCTAATAGCGTTTTTATTAGGAATATCAACGGTTTTCAAGCCCTTAACCATAAGTCTGTCACTGATTTGTAACTGGTTTAGTAATTGAATGTTTTGCCGACATTCCTAGAAATCCACTTCTCTAATTCTAATTTAGGAATATAAATTTTCTTATTAATTCGTATTGTTGGAAACCCATTAGAATTAACAAGTTGATATGCTTTTGTTTTACCAATGTTGAAGATTCTTTGAATGTCTCCTACATTATATAAAACAATATTTTCATTGTCAATATTTTTATTATTTTTCATTTTGCTCCACCCGATAAATATTATTAATAACATTCGCAATATAATGAGCAGAGTTTTGATATTCTGGATTTGTAATTACATAATCTACTTCATCTTCTATTCCATCAAACTGACCAACATCACTAATATTTCTACGCATAGCCTCTTCGATACTATCACCTCTTTGCAGAATTTTAATCAATCTGTCTCTGCGAGGAACATTTATGTAGAAAGATTCAAGAT
>CACYKP010000085.1 GCA_902775025.1 uncultured bacterium
AAACGAAACATTTATCTTTAAAAATAGTGATGATAACTCTTATTATGAGCAGATAGACGGGGAAACAGTTTGCATAGATGATGACTTGCCATTTGAAATCCACGATTCCTGGAGATGGTGCAAGTTAAGAAATATTGGACAATACAAAAAAGGACCTTTTGGAAGTGCTTTAACCAAGTCTATATTTGTACCGAAGTCAGAAAATGCAATAAAGGTTTATGAACAAAAAAATGCGATACAAAAAGATGCTAGCCTAGGTTCATATTATATTACTAATGAATACTATGAAAGTAAAATGAAAAGTTTTACAGTTTTCCCAGGAGAAATTATTGTTAGTTGTGCAGGCACTATTGGTGAAACCTATATATTACCCTCGAATATAGAGAAAGGTATTATAAATCAAGCATTGATGAAAATTTCTTTAACTGAAAGCATGAACGTTAATTACTTTTTAAATTATTTTGATTTTATATTAAAACGCGAGGCTATTGAGAATAGCCAGGGTACTGCAATAAAAAATATTCCTCCATTCGATGTGTTAAAAGAAATGTATATAGCTATTCCTCCAATCAATGAACAAAATAGGATAGTAGAAAAAATAGAAAATATTTTTACATATTTAGATAACTTAGAAACAATAATAAAAGGCTCATAGGTTAAACCCAGAGCCTTTTTAAATTACCAAGTTACAACTTTATCGACTATTGCTCGCTGTTCACTAGCCGTTCGTCGCAAATAAATTCTTGTTGTTTCAATGCTTTCATGCCCCATTAAATCAGCAAGAAGTGCTATGTCATTAAATTTATCCAAGAAGTTTTTTGCAAATCTGTGCCGGAATGAATGAGGATAAACAACTTTTGTACTTAATCCATACTTTATTGCGTAGTTTTTAAGCTGTTGAGAAATTCCCCGAGCAGTAATTTTTTCTCCGAAACGATTTTTAAACAGCCAACCTGAATCCATATTGTTTTCTTGTAACCATTTTTCTGTTTGTTCTTTCAGTAATTTAGGAATATACAATCGCCTTAGTTTCCCACCCTTTGTATATAAATCAAAGTAACCAATATGGACATGTTCAACCTTAATTTGAATTAATTCACTTACCCTGGCACCTGTTGCAGCCAAATACCAGACAACAAAATACCATTCCATATTGTTGTCTTTTTTGAGTTGATTTTTAAGGTACTTGTAATCAGCGTTACTGATAACATTTTCTAAAAAATTTTTCTGCTGCACTTTAATAAATTTAAGTTTTAGCCTATCTTTTTTTAAGAATTCCAGATATTTGTTAATAGCTTGAAGTCTTAAATTTACTGTTTTGGGTTTAAATGTTTCCATTAAATACCCTTTGTAAGCAAGTAGATTTGCTTTGTTTACTTCAAAATAAGTGGAAATAAAATAGTTAATAGTCCACAAGTACGAAGTGATTGTTTTTTCTGAAAGATTTTCTTTCAATAAATAGTTTTTAAATTTTTCGTTCATCTTGAACCTCCTTTTCATTACAATTAAAGAAGATTCAAGTTTTATAATCTTTTATTGAAGAAAAATCTCTTGCATTGTATCAAGTTGAGAAAATATAGAAGCTATCCTTGAAGCTATTTGGCTTTGCTCTCTCTTAGGAGGAATTGGAATAATAACATTTTTTACTGTATCAGATTTTAAATTTTTGACAGTAGAGCCTTGTGCTGCAATAGATAATAGTTGATACATAACATTTGAACTTAGTAAATAATATAAAAAATTCTGATCAAATACTTTAAAATCATCATTAATAACCAACCAACCGTCATGAATACACCCATCGGTTTTTAAAATATATGGTCTTCCAAAACTCATTGAATTTGTTAATAAAAAGTCTCCAGCTTTTACATATCTTGATTTTGATATTCCTTCTGGTTTTATTTTTTCTTTTGTCGAATATATGTATTTACCACCTTTTTCAGTATCTCCAATTTTTATCCAATTAATTCCATTTTCTGCATTTGTTAAGTATGCCTCAATAGGTCTTGGTGAGCCTCCTCTCGCTATTTCACATATGTTAGCGAATTTTGTCCATCTCCACGAATCGGGAATTTCAAATGGCAAGTCATCATCTATGCAAACTGTTTCCCCGTCTATCTGCTCATAATAAGAGTTATCATCACTATTTTTAAAGATAAATGTTTCGTTT
>CACYKP010000086.1 GCA_902775025.1 uncultured bacterium
TATCTCAAAATCAGTAGCACCATCTTCAATTGCACTCCAAATCTCTTGCATTAAATTCTGTGTAGAAGTTCTTTTATCATTTTCAATTGTGTTTATTATTTTTTTCATTTTAATTTCCTTTTACCCCTCACCCCAACCCTCTCCCACAAGGGGCGAGGGAGAAGAATTAGTTTAGCAGGAGTATTGTATTTGAAGTCTTTCCGCAACATTTTTATCAACACAAACAAGAGCATCGGATCTTCCTATCGGCAAAGTTGAATTACCTACAGGTGCAAGGAGTTTTTTAAGTTCAATATCTGTTGCACAAATGTAATTAACTATATTTTCAGCTACTCTATCAACATCAAGTCTTTGCATTAATTTTGGATTTTGTGTTGTAATTCCGATTGGACATTTGCCTGTATTACAGCCGTTACACTTGCCGAAATCATTTCCTACACAACCCGCAATTTGAAGTATCAATTTACCTATAAATACTCCGCTTGCGCCTAAACATATCATTTTAAAAGTGTCTGCCGCAAGATTCCCGTTCATTCCTATTCCACCACCTGCAAAAATAGGAATTTGACCTTGTTTTCCCTGATGAACAGCAGCCAAATAGCAATCTCTTAATTTAGAAACAATAGGATGTCCGGTATGGTTTAAAGAAATCTCGTGAGCTGCGCCCGTTCCTCCTTGCAGACCATCAATAAAGAAACCGCCTACAATATTATATGGGTCACGAAGAAGATTATTATATACGCTTACACTTGTTGAAGATGCCGCAACCTTAATTGCAACAGGAACTTTAAATTTAAAAGCACAATTCATAGATAAAAACATCTTCTGAACACTTTCTTCTATCGAATAAAGTCCTTGATGGTTAGGAGGCGAAAGCAAATCAGCTTTTGGAACTCCTCTTATTTCCTGAATAAGTTTTACATTCTTTTCTGCCATCAAAAGTCCGCCGTCACCCGGTTTTGCTCCCTGACCTATCTTAATTAAAATCCCTGCCGGATCTTCCTGCATATATGGCATAGAATTTATAATTCTGTTCCAACCAAAATGACCCGAAGCTATTTGAAGTATCATATATTTTAAATATTTTGACCTTAAAAGTTTGTCAGGAATTCCGCCTTCTCCTGTTGCCATTCTTATCGGGATTCCTTTAACTTCGTTTAAATAAGCAGTAGCTATTGCTATCGCTTCCCACATTCTTGGAGATAACGCGCCGATTGACATATCGGAAAACATTATTGGGTAAATTGATGTATTAATGGGTAAATGTTCATTCTTCTTTTCCTGTAACTCTCCGTTTACTAAATCAAAATCAAGATTATCCGCACTTACGACTCTGCCTAAATTAGTTCTTAAATCAAATGTATGACGAAGAGCGTCTAAAGAAGGGTCTGTCATTTGAGAGATTCTGCCGACTTTAATTTTGTCTAAGGTTCGCCCTTCAGTATGCAAATTGCTTCTTCCGCCTCTTTTAACTGACTGTGAAGTTTTAGCTCTATATCTGGTTCCAAAGATTTCGGTTTGGTTTCGGGTTACTTTTATTGCACCATTCGGGCAAACTTTTGTACAAATTCCGCACCCTCTGCAAAAGTTATTAGCATCAATAACTTGCCTTATTACAGGTATTGCTTTTTGATCTTCATCTATTTGAAAACCTTCTTCATTGGAAATTGCTCTAACCTTTTTTCTTTTTTGAACATCAACTTTAATTGCACCAAATGAACAAGCTGCAACACAATGTCCGCAAAGCATACATTTTTCACTGTCATATTCAACTATCCAAGGCAAATCATCTTTTGAAATGCTGTTTATATTTATATCTGTCATTGAGCAATCCTTTGAATATTTAAATCATTATCCACAACAACTAGTTCTCTTTCGTTTGTGTAAATGTCTTTCGTTATATCCCTGTTTGGTAATATTTCATTAGCACCGCAAACTTCTGATGTCATAACAACAATATCTTTGTCTTTACAAACTACCGTCGGTCGGAGTTTTTTAGAATCTATAACATTAAACATTGTGCCGTCAGGAAGAACACCGATAGTTGTGTTTGGTCCGTTTATTTCAAGATTTGATAATGATGCTTTAATTCTTTCTAAAACATTTTTGTTATCACGTTTTTCCATAAAGCATTGTGAATCACTTTCAAACCCAATATATCCTTTATGAAGTTTTTTCTGCATTAATTTATTTTTTTCATAAAATGTATTTTCACCGTTAGTTAAAGTTGTATAACCCTGCAAGAAAAATGGGTGTGCAGCATAGCGAACTATATCGTAATTTGTATTTTGTCTGCATTGAGCTGTTATAATCTTTGCTTTTAGATTAACTTCTTCCTCACTCCAGAGATTAAAATATGTACCAATGTCATTTGGATCACCTATTTCCTTTAGGGAAATGACATCAGGATAAAAAGAATAAACAAAACCTTCTTCATTTTTTTCTAAATACCCTCTTAATTTTAATCTTGTATCAAGAAGTAACTCCTCTTTTTCTTCTCTTGAGGCGTTTTTATAAGTTTTTGGATATTGAAATACCTCAAAAACATAGTTTGGCATCGTTTCTATTTTTAATGATTTATCCGGATAAACTTCCGGAGTGTATTGAAAAACACGAACAAAACCTATTTGATGAAGTAAATCTTCTGCATATTTCATACCTTCATCCGTAACAGCCATTGATAAAATCGGTAAGTCTTTATAATTTTCGAAAATACCACCCAAATCCTGCATAATAAATGCAAAACCCGAATTATCATGTCCTTTTTGCTGTGAACGCATTAACTTTAATGCTAATGATGGATGTATATAGTTTTTTGATTTAATTGAACCAATTCTGCACATGATTCAATTATCTATCAGGCTTTATATACGGTCAATTTTAGCATTTTATTAAGATTTCTAAAGTTTTTTATTTTAAGATATTTTTTAACAAATTTATATTGAATTTTTAATTTTTTGATAAAAACTTTATAGATTTTTTAAATTTAAGTTCAAAATACACAGCAAAACTTTCAAAAATATCTAAAAAATCACAAGATTTACAATTATTAATATCAGAATGAAATAATTAATTTCTTAAACTCAAATAATTATTACATATAATTTACTTATGACAGAAGTATTTTCAAACGAATTAAATTTAAATAAAAGAGGCACAATAGGCATTGCTCAAATTAATCCGATTGCAGGATTTATTGAATATAATGCTAAAAAGATTGTTAAATATATCAATTTTGCTCAAAAAACAGGTATAGATATAGTCGTATTTCCTGAACTTACACTTATGGGATATCCTATTGAAGATACAATAGACCGACACCCGATAATTGTTGAAGATAATATAAAGTGGCTGAAAGAAATTGCAAAAATTACAATAAAAACCGCCGCAATTATCGGATTTGTTGAACCGAGAAAAGATAATAATGTCGGTAAAAAATATTATAATTCAATTGCTGTTATTCAAAATGGCTCAATAAAAGGTATTGTAAGAAAGTCGCTTTTGCCTACATATTGTGAATTTAACGATTACAGATATTTTGAACCGTCGCCTGTTGTCGGTTGTCAAAGTGCTAATACACTTTGTATTTTTGATGAAAGTAAAGTCGAAAATTGTTCTAAAACAATAACCATAAATGGCATTAAATATGGAATTTTAATTTGCGAGGACTGCTGGAATAACAAAGA
>CACYKP010000087.1 GCA_902775025.1 uncultured bacterium
GCTCGAAGAGCCAAAGAAATTGATTTTTAAACAACAAATGTGGTGCTAGACCGCATTTATAAGCCGTTTTTTAGTTAAAATCGAAATGCAAAACTTGAGTTATTTATAAAGCCTGAGACAAAAAAGTGTCTCAGGTTTTTGTTTACAGATGGTATAAGATTAGTTTTGAATTGTTTCAATATCTTTTTTCTACTGTACTAAGGTGTCGCAAGTTTCAGTTTATAACTGTCGCGAGATCCCTTAATAACTTTACAACTGTATCACGATTGAAATTTAAGACTGTATCAAGACTTTGTAACTTTTGGTTCAAGACTTTGTTTACAAAAGGTTCATGACCTCATTTTTTTCAATTTCGTCAGTAAAAATGTAATTTCTTTATTACATTCGTCAGTAAAAATATAATTTCTTCATTACATTCGCCAGTAAAAATGTAATCTCTTCATAATATTCGTCTTCAAAAATGTATTATTATAAATATAGGAGGTAAATAAAATGGAAAGATTAGCCTATAAAAAGTTACTCGGTTGGAAAAACAATAAAAACAGAAAACCTCTTATACTTAACGGCGCAAGACAGGTTGGAAAAACTTGGCTTCTAAAAGATTTCGGTGAAAAGGAGTATGACTTTAACACAGATAGACTAATACGGGCTTTTTCAGCTATTTCTGGCGTTAATATAAAGCCAGAAAATACTCTTATTATTTTGGATGAGATCCAAATCATTCCTATAGGTTTAACATCTCTGAAGTACTTCTGTGAAAACGCACCAGAATACCATATAGCAGTTGCAGGGAGTCTTCTTGGCATAGGATTACACGAAGGCACAGGTTTTCCTGTAGGAAAAGTAGATCAGATAAATCTTTATCCATTGAGCTTTAAAGAGTTTTTATTAGCCTTAAAAAAAGACCAAATTTATAACGCAATTCAGACTCATAAATGGGAGGAACTATCATCATTATCTTCCATATTTATTGATCTGCTAAGACAATACTATTATGTAGGAGGAATGCCTGCAGTTGTACAAGCATATGCTACTAACCACGATATATTCGAAGTTAGAAATATCCAAAGCCAAATTTTGTCTGATTATAGACTAGACTTCTCTAAACATGTACCAAAAGATATTCTCCCAAAAGTAAATATGGTTTGGGATTCTATCCCGGCTCAGCTTGCAAAGGAAAATAAAAAATTCATATACAGTAAAATAAGAAAAGGAGCCAGAGCAAAGGAATTTGAAAATGCAATTCAGTGGCTTGTCGATGCAGGTCTAGTATACAAAGTACTCCGAGTTTCAAAAGTTGAAAAACCGCTGAAATTTTATGAAGATTTTGATTCATTCAAGCTTTTTATTCTAGATCTAGGATTACTTGGAGCAATGACTGAAGTAGATGCAAAAGATGTTCTAGTAAATAACAATGCTTTTACTGAATACAAAGGATCATTTACCGAACAGTATGTATTACAGGAATTACAATCCTTAGAAAAAAGAGTTTACTATTATTCTAAAGAACACTCCGAGCTTGAACTTGATTTTGTAATACAAAACTATAATGTTTATCCAATTGAGGTCAAGGCAGAAGAGAACCTAAAATCAAAGAGTCTTCGAACAATATACACTGAAAACAATCAACTAAAACCGGTTAGATTCTCTATGGCAGCTTATAAAGAACAGGATTGGATGGTAAATGTTCCTTTATATCTCATAGAAGAATGGCTTGAACACGCTGAATAGAGTTTTTAGCGAAGATTTTCTTCATACAATGAAGAGTCTAGTTTATTTCAGTATGACTAATTGTAGAGAGATGTAGAGCGATTTATTAACTTATTGAATTTAATGGAACTTATTATTAATAAATCCTCTACGAAGCACCATCCGCCTGAATCATACATTTATGTTCTCACGTTTTATCAAAAACAAATTTAATCTGTTTTTTTCATTATTGTCACTTCATGCAGATTAAAAGACCTTGATTATTCATATGCGTTTTGCAAAGTGCACTAGCAGAAACGTCTTTGCATAAGAATTATGTATATGTGCAACAGACAAATTTTTAAATTGTAAATTATACAGATAGTATTTTTAGATAAAAATTTGACATGGCCTTATTAACTTCTTTTCTGAAAAACGAACTACCATGTGCTTTAAGACTGAATTAGCATTTCCATCAAACAATTATTAGAGTTAATACTTTATCTTTTTTATTTACCATTCTACGATTTATTAAAATAAACAGATTCAGTAAGAATTTTTTTATACATAAGCGTTCTAATAATTTATATATATTATTTTAATAATGCGAAAATATTTATTAAATAAATATTTAAAATTTTTTTCAAATCAAAAACCTTATATTTTTATA
>CACYKP010000088.1 GCA_902775025.1 uncultured bacterium
AAAATCTTTTTGGTCAAAATTAAAACCGACATTTAAAAAGAAACGAACAAAGGTTAAAAAGGCAAAAGTTACAGAGATAGAGTTACCGCCTGTTCAAGGACGGCCAAAGATTCCATTTAGTCAAATGACGGTAATGACAATTGATGATTGTGTTAAATACGCAATTGAGCATAATCCGAATTTGAAAGTTTCTGAAGAAAGAGTAGAGGCAGCAAGAGCAGGTATAGGTCAAGCTCGTTCCAACTATGCGCCAAGGTTTAGTGTAGGATATAATTTATATCACAGAAATAATAAAGCAACTCAGGTGGTTAGGTCGTATGACAATTCTATGGGGTTTAATGTAGGTGTATCAGATACGATATGGGATTTCGGTAAGACTACGGCAAAGATTAAAATGGCGAAATATGATACTCAGGCTGCTATTTATGATCATGAGTATGAACTTTTAAATATTATATATATTGTAAGAACAAATTATTACAGAGTTCTTTCCGCACTTGCTGACTTAGACATATTTGAACAAAACGTAAGAATACAAACTCTTAATTATGATAGAACAAGAGCAATGTTTGATGAAGGGTTAAAGTCAAAGATTGATGTTGTTAATGCTGAAGTAAACTTGGCTGATGCTAAAATTAAGCTGGTTGAAGGACAAAATAATTTATTAAATTCAATAATTGCTCTTGAGGATTCAATGTTCTATCAGGAGGATAAGCCTTTTGTTGTTACAAATACAGAAAATTTTGGGTTCTTAAAAGCAGATTACAAAAAGAAAATGGATTCTGTAAATAATACAAAGCCGCCTGCTCCAAAAATGAAAAAGAATGAGGACGGACTTGTCTTATTGTCATCAGGAATTGAACATAATGATATTATTCAGGATTACAAACTCAATCCGTTAAAAATATCAAAGCAGGAAGCTGTAGATAAAGCATTAGAGCAAAGACCTGACTTTTTGTCTGACAGAATGCTTATAAAAGTACAAGAGGAGTCATTAAAAGCTATAAAAAGGCAGTACGCACCTTCTGTAACCGCTAATCTTACCTGGTCATATAACCGTGATGAACATTCATATTCAAGCCCCTTACAAGTAGGTGCGGGGATTGATTTAGGCTCTGTTAATCCTTACGGAATTTATTATCAGATAAAAGAAGGCGAAAATATGCTTAATATTGCTAAGCATAATGTTAATATAGCAAAATCAAGTATATATTGGGAAGTTCAGGATAATTATATAAACATGCGCCAAATGGAAAGAGAAATTCCTTTGATGAATACAAAAGTTAAAGCGACTTTAGAAAACTTTGAACTTGCAGACGGGCGATATAGCGTAGGTTTAAATAATTATGTCGAACTTCAAGATGCACTAAAAAATTACAATCAAGCACAGCTTAGTTTTGTTGAAAGCGTACTAAAATATAATATTGCTCGTGAAGAGTTAATGAAATCCATCGGACACGGATTGGATAAAGACGGCAAATTTGTAACAGAATTGTAGAGGTAATGCTAAAAAGGATAAAATATGAAAAAAAGATACATAGCGATAATAGGAATAATAATTGCGGCAATAGTTATTGTGTTGTTTTTATTTAAGAACAGTCAATACTATTGCAGTCGGTACTCAAGTGTCAGGAACGGTTGCTGCGATTTATGTAGACTACAATTCTCAAGTCAAAAAAGGTCAGCTTCTTGCAGAACTTGATCCAAGCTTATTTCAGTCAAATGTAGATCAATCGACCGCTAAATTAAATAATGCACAAGCTTCATACTCTAAAGCTCTTGCAAATTTAGAGTACAAAAAGAATAATTATAAACGGTATGAACATCTTTACGCAAAAAACTATGTATCAAGAGATGAAGTAGAACTTGCTAAATCAAATTATTTGACTGCACAGGCTGATGTGAATGCTGCTCGTGCTGAGATGAATGCTTCGCAGGCTACATTAAAAAATAATCTTACAAATTTAGGGTATTCAAAAATCACTTCACCAGTTGACGGAACTGTTATATCAAGGGCGGTTGATGTCGGACAAACCGTTGCGGCAAGCTTTAATACTCCGACTCTTTTTGAAGTAGCGGAAGATTTAACAAAAATGCAGATAGAAACCTCCGTTTCAGAAGCTGATATCGGTAAGATTAAGGTTGGTCAAGAGGCTGACTACACACTTGACGGTTATCCTAACAAGACGTTCAAAGGAAAAGTAACTCAGGTTCGTTTGGCCTCAACTACTACAAATAATGTCGTTACTTATACGGTTATTGTTTCTGTAGATAATTCGGATGGCTTCGCAATCCCCGGCATGAGCGCAAATGTTTCTATCGTAACAGGACAAGTAAAAGATGTCTTGGTTGTTGATAATAAAGCTTTAAAATTCTCTCCCGCTGACAACAAACAAAAATATGAAAATCAAGGGGTTTGGGTTTTAAAAGGGAATGAGCCTGTAAGATATGATGTAGAACTTGGTTTATCAGATGATAATAAAACACAGATTATATCAGACAAAATTCAGGAAAAGGATAAAGTTATTATAGGTTCAACAGAAAAGAAAAAGAAAAAACAATCATCAGGCATGAGAAGACCACCGTTATAATATAAAAAAAAGAAAGGATAAAAGTCTATAAGAAAATAAGTAAACAAGTAAATAATTTTCACCTATTCACTTATTCACTTAAAATAAATGACACCATTAATAGAAGTAAGACATGTAATAAAAACATATCAAATGGGTGATGAAACCTTTTTTGCAATGAATGATATTTCTTTTTCAATCGAGAAGGGGGAGTTTGTTGCGATAATGGGAACATCCGGTTCAGGGAAATCTACTTGCATGAATATGCTCGGAACTCTGGATAAACCTACTAGCGGAGAATATTATCTTGACGGAGTTGATGTATTTTCTCTTAATTCCGACCAATTATCCGATATAAGAAACAACAAGATAGGATTTGTGTTTCAAGGGTTTAATCTAATATCAAGGACTTCTGCCATTGATAATGTTTGTATGCCAATGATATACAAAGGTATTCCGCAGGAAGAAAGACTAAAAAGAGCAAGAGAAGCTTTAAAGATTGTAGGATTAGAGAATAAAGAAAATAATATGCCATCTCAAATGTCAGGCGGTCAGCAGCAGAGAGTTGCAATTGCAAGAGCCATAGTTAATGATGCACCCTTAATTCTTGCAGACGAGCCTACAGGTAACTTAGATACAAAAACAAGTATTGATGTAATGGAATTTTTTGTTAATCTGAATGAAAAATTAGGTAAAACAGTTGTACTTGTAACACACGAACCTGATATCGCAGAATATACAAAGCGTATAATTAAATTCAAAGACGGTCAAATTGTTTC